>JBOGLL010000309.1:0-6816 GCA_050746065.1 Terriglobales bacterium
GGCAGGTACAACACCGGCGACATCGCCGTGATGGACGAAGATGGATTCCTCAGCATTTCCGACCGCCTCAGCCGGTTCTCAAAAATTGGCGGCGAAATGGTGCCGCACATCAAGGTGGAAGACAAGCTGCACGAGGTGGCCGGCGTCACCGAACAGACCTTCGCCGTCACCTGCCTGCCCGACCAGCGCAAAGGCGAGCGCCTCATCGTGCTACACACATTGCCAGAAGAGGAGCTCCAGGTCTGTCTGGAGAGATTTTCCGAGTGCGAGCTGCCCGCGCTCTGGAAACCGAAGCCCGGCCAGTTCTTCCGTGTATCTGCTTTTCCCTACCTGGGCACCGGGAAGCTCGACCTGCGCAAACTGCGGGAGATAGCACAGCAACAGGCGGGTGAGGAAGCTAGTCGTTAGGCGTCAGTCGTTAGTCGTTAGTCGTTGGTCGTTAGTCGCTGGGCGGCGCGGTCGCTGAGTACCGTCCCTTCGGGACTTGGCCCTCTGTCTTCCCTCACGCGGCACTCACGTGCCGGGCTATCGAACTATCGTCGCTTCGCGACTTGGAGCCGCACCGCTTCAAAAAGCAGATTGTCAACAGAGCCCACTGGCTTGGCGCTCTTGCCTCAGCGCCTGGCGAGATTAGTGACTAACGACTAACAACTAACGACCAACGACTCACTTGCCCGTCCGCGCGATCGTAATCCGGGTCTTGTCGCCGTGGCCCTCGATCACGATGGTGAGAAAGTTGTCCTTGTCGCCCGCCATGATGGTGTGTTTGTCGCCTTCGCTCGAAGCCATGGTGGGATTACGGATCTCTTCCTTGTAGAACTCGTACACCTTCTGCGAGGGATCGGAGGTTTCGAACACGGCTGTGGTCGCCTTCATTCCACCGAAGGTCACCGACGAACTGCCTTCGCGGACGGGCGTGGCCCCAGGATAGATCTCCACATCCAGCTCCTCGGCGATCTCCTTGGGGTCCTTGTTGGTCTCGGCCGTGCCGAATGGGGTCTCGACGCGCGACTCACCGCCTTCGGTCTCCACCTTCACGCTGTCGGCGATGCGGTACGCTCCATAGATCAGCCCACCCACCACCAGCGCGCCCAAAAGGAAGAACCCTCCCAGCACCATCAGAATGATCTTCACGGCGCTGCTTCCCTTTTTCGCTGGAGGCACGCCCGCGACCGGAGCCGCCGGGGAAGCAGCCGCCGCGCCCGCCATGGCAGCGCCACACTTGGGGCAGACTGCCGCTGTTGCATCTACATTCGCGCCGCACGATGTGCAGAAGGCCATAAGTCACCTCGAAGCAGCTAGGAAGTATAGCGCAGGGGACTGCGTGCCGTAGCCCGACAGAATACAATACCGCCCATGTACGCACAGGTCCGGTTGTCGCTGGTCGCAACGCTGCTCGGGATGACGTCCACAGGCTCGCTTTTCGCTCACGACATGTGGCTGGTCACCGGTGTGCCTGGAGCGCGCGGACGCGTCTGCGCGCGCATTGGCGAGCATTTTCCGGTCTCGTCCAACGGCGTCGCCGCCGATCGCGTGGACATCTTCCAGGTTCGGAGCGAAGCCGGCGCCAAGCCGCTCACCGGCGTCGAAGGCAAGAAGCAGCTCTGCGCCATGCTGCCCGCTTCATCGCCGGCCGGTGTGGCGGAGATCATCGTTCATCCGCGCTTCATCCGACTGGACGCCAAGGACTTTAACTCGTATATCGAAGGCGAAGGATTCGCTTCCGTTATCGCCGGACGCAAACGGGACGGGAAAGACAACGCCGAAGGACGTGAACTCTACTCGCGTTTCTCCAAGCTCCTTGTCGGCAAGGTGGGCGACCTGGCCACACGCCCGCTGGGTCATGTTCTGGAAATCGTTCCGGAGAAAGATCCCGCGTCGCTGGCTGCCGGCGAACCGCTGTCCGTGCGCGTCCTATTCCGAGGCAAGCCTCTGGCGGGCGTTCGGGTGAGCGCAGCCTATGCCGGCGCGGAAATGAAGGGTCACGACTTTCCCGTAACCGCGGAAACGGACGCCCAGGGCCGCGCCCTGTTGAAGCTCGATCGCGGCGGCCTATGGTACGCGCGACTGATCCATATGATCCCGGCGCAGGACGACCCGGAAGTTGACTGGCGCAGTTTTTTCGCCACGCTCACCTTCGAAATACCTGGGAAGTAGGCCGGATCCGGGCGTGGCTAGCGGAAGTTACTGATCAAGACCACATCGCTGCGCCACCTGCCGCGGGCGACGGCGAGCTGCTTGCCGTCGGGCGACCATGCACCATTAAAGATTCTGTCCTCGCCGAATTGGGTCACTTGTCGGGGCTTGCCACCGCTGAGGGGCTGGCGCCAGACGTTGCTGACGCCGTTGCGAACCTCTGCGTAGTCGAGCCCACGGCCGTCGGGCGACCAGGTGAACTGCGATTGCAGGTTGAGCACGTGCAGCGGCTCGCCCCCGTCCCAGGAGATGACCACGGTCCGGCGGACGAGGGCCTTTTCGTCGAACATCCAGTACGCGATCAGCTTGCCGTCCGGGGAGAGGCTGGCCTGGAAGCCCGAGGGGGCCACCATCTCAGGCTTTCCACCTTCCAGGGGCAATTTCCACAAAGCCGGCTGACCCGATTGGGAAGACTCGTACAGCAGCCACTTTCCGTCCGGGGAAATACCGGCGGGAAATTCCAAGGTGCCCGAGGTCAGTTGACGAAGGTCTCCACCATCGGCGTTCATCCGCCACAGGTTCGGGTTGCCGGTGCGGACCGATGAGAAGACAATGGTGCGGCCGTCGGGCGAAACCAAGGGTGCAAAGGCCGCCTGAGGATCGGTGGTCAACTGGCGGGCCTGGCTCCCGTCCGCATTCATGATCCACAGGTTCAGCTTTCCGCCAGCGGTGGAGCTGTAGACGAGGCGGCCATCCGGCATCCAGGTTAGGCCGTCCACGCCGTCCAGCGCCCCGGTCCCCGAACTGATCGGGCGGGCGCGCCGTGCGTCGCCGCCTGTAGCTACCCAGATGCCGGCGATTTGCTCCCGCTGCACGGTGACCAGTGACGTGGAATCGGCGCTGATGGATGGACCGCCGTAGGAATTCAGGTCGTTGGTGATCCTGCGCACTGGCCCCCCTGGCTGCGACACCAGCCAGAGCTGATCGCGGCCGCCGAAGTCCGGATCGCTGGCCTGCACCACCAGGCCGCTGCCGTCTGACAGCCACCACGCTCGCCTGCAAAACACCCATTCCTGGGCGGTCAGTGGTTTTTCCGTACCGTCGGCCAAGGCAACCGCGAACAAGGTTTCGCGCTGCTGGCCGGCAACCGTACCCGCGCTAACTGCGATGCTGGCGCCGTCCGGCGACCAGGCAGGCCGGTATGTGTTGTAGTACAGGGGAAGCTTACGCACCGCCAGCTTGCGCTCGCCGCTGCCGTCTGCATTGGCCAGCAGGAGCGCGCTTTCTCCACGAGCAGGATAGCCGCGAACGAAGGCGAACTGCCGCCCGTCAGGAGAAAACGTGGGAGCACTATCAATGTCGGTAAGCAGTTTGCGCGGGGTGCCGCCCAGAACCGGGACTTGAAAGAGAAAGCTCAGAGGAGGATTGGAGGTTTCAGATGCTTGAAAATAGATGAAGCCTCCATCCTGGGAAAAAGTCAGGCTGCGGTAAATCAGGTCGGCGGGCGGCACAATCTGCACGTTGCTGGAGGAGGCGACATGACGCATCCAGAGGCTCGGTTTGCTTCCCTCCTCGACAACGTGGACCACATATTTGCCGTCCGGAGAGATGGCTGCCAAGCTGGCGGTGCCGGTGCTGGTCAGACGCGTAACCCGCATTTTCTCTCCGGCAACACCACCAGCGGCCGAAGGAGCCGCAGGTCGGGTCAGCGAGCGATACGTGCCATAGCCCAACAGGCCGAGCGCGATGACCAGTGCGACGCTTGCCACCAGCAGCGGCTTCCGGTGGCGCCGCGCCAGAGCCACGGCTACCTGCGTGTCGGAACTGCTTTCCTGCGCGGAGGTTGCGGCCTGCGATCCGGTTGCTGAGGCGGAATCGGCCACGGGCACGCGAGCCGAGTCCGTGTCGCGCTTCAGGCGTTTCAGGTCAGAACGCAGTTCCGCGGCTGCCTGATACCGCAGGTCGCGATCTTTCTCCAGCGCTTTGCTGATGATTTCTTCCAGTTTCGCCGGCAGGTCCGGATTCAGTCGCAGCGGCGGCGGTGGCGTCCGGTGGAGGATAGAGTCGAAGATTGCCGCCGAGGTCTCTCCCTTGAAGGGAAGAACGCCGGTTGCCATCTCGTAGAGCATCACCCCGAAAGAGAAGAGATCGGTGCGCGGATCGAGCGGCTTTCCCAGTGCCTGCTCGGGAGACATGTAGGCAACCGTGCCGAGGGCCGTACCCGGGCTGGTGAGGTGCTCCTCGGCAGTCATCGTTTCCACGCCCGCACCCACCGCTTCGGCCACGCGCTCCGGCATCAGCGACTTGGCCAGGCCGAAATCGAGCACCTTCGCCTGCTCCCGCCGCGTGACAAAGACATTTGCGGGCTTGATGTCGCGATGGACAATGCCCGCGCTGTGGGCTGCATCCAAAGCATCCGCAATCTGGATCCCCAGGTCCAGGAGCTGCTCCGCAGGCAGCGGCCTTCCCACAATCCGATGCTTCAGGGTCTGCCCCTCCAGTAGTTCCATAGCGATGAAGGGCCGGCCCTCGTGCTCCCCAATCTCGTAAATGGTGCAGATATTGGAGTGGTTAAGAGCGGCTGCGGCACGGGCTTCGCGCAGGAAGCGTTCCAGGCTCTGCCGGTCCTGGGAAACCTGGTCCGGAAGGAACTTGAGGGCGACCTGCCGGGCGAGCTTGACATCCTCTGCCCGGTAGACAACACCCATACCACCGCCGCCCAGTTTTTCCACTACGCGGTAATGGGAAACGGTTTCGCCGATCATGGGAGAACAACAACACCTTAGCCACGGCCATCTTAGGCTGCGCCCGCGACCGGGTCAATTGAGGCACGTGAGGCTTGCTAGAATCAATCCGCCATGGAAATCCGCGTTTCCAGGTCGGGCGCCGTGCCCGTGCGCGAGCAGATCATCGAGCAGATCCGCCTGCTCATCGGCTCCGGCGAGCTGAAGCCCGGCGAGGCATTGCCCAGCGTGCGGGAACTGGCACGAAGGTTGAAGATCCATCACAACACCGTCAGCCACGCGTATCAGGAGCTGTCGAAGCGCGGATGGCTCACCGTGCGCCCGGGCAGCGGAGTGTTCGTGAACCGGCGCGATGAGCGCGCGGCGCTCGAATCCGCCGGCGACCTCGACGGCCTGATTAACGCTTTCCTGGCCTACGCTCGCGGGCGCGGATATTCCCTGCAGCAGGTGCGGGCGCGTGTCCGCGAGCGCATGGCGGCACAGCCTCCCGACCATTTTCTGATCATCGAGCCCGATTCTTCCATCGCGGCCATGCTGACCTACGACATCACCTCTGCCACGGGCATTCCCGTCAGCACAGCCACGCCGCACCAGCTCGCGAGCACTCCCGGACTCGCGCTCGGCGCCGTGGTCGCGGCCAGTGTCCACACGTTGCAGAAGTATCCGGACGTGTATCCCAGCTACGCCGTCGTGGTACCCATCGAGTTCCCCAAGGCCCACGAATTCATGGAACGTGTCCGCGCGCTGGAGCAGCCCTCGGTGATCGTCATCGCTTCGCACAGCCAGGAATTCCTGGAAGCTGCCCGCGGCGCGCTCGCCGCCGCCGCCGGACGCAAGCACGAAATCTGCGACTGCCGGCTGGACCAGGGCGAATCTCCTCCCGAAGCCGCCGACCTGGTGGTCTGCGACACCCACTCCCGCCGCCGCGTGAAAGCGCGCACGGTCATGGTAGTGCCGTCGCTGTCGAAGAAATCGCTGGCCGCGTTAAGGGATGCGATGCCGGGAAAAGGCTGATTTCAACGCAGAGACCGCAGAGATCGCCGAGGAAGGTCCTGGTTTTCGGTATCAGCCAAAAAGTTGTCATCCCGAGCGGAAGCCCGAGCAACTCGCGAACGAATGTGAGCGAGTGCGCGAGGGCGAAGGCGAGGGATCTTGGTTTGCTCGGAGCGGCAAAAAACCGAGATCCCTCGGCTGCGGCGCTGCGCGCCCTTGCTCGGGATGACAAACGGGAGCGGGGCGCGGAAATGAACTCAAAGATCTCTGCGCTCTCTGTGTCCTCTCTGGTTGAAATCCTAGATGGGCAAACTCGGCAATCCCCGCGTCACGTAATCCGTCATGGTCAGCACCAGCAGGATGCCCAGCCAGAAGAACCCGGCCACGATGACCAGCCAGGTCAGCCTGCTGCTATAGCGCGCGTGCATGAAATAGAGGATGACCAGCGTCCCCTTGATGGTGGCAATGGTCAGCGCCACCACCGCGTTCAGCGGGCCGAGGTGGTGGAAAGCCACCCACACGGTCACGCCGGTCAGCACCATCAGCGTGCCGAAGATGGCGAAGTAGATCTTCAGAGGTACCACGTGTCCGCTCATGGCGCAGCCCCCACGTGCCGGCTGATCAGGTACAACAGCGGGAACAGGAAGATCCACACGATGTCCACGAAGTGCCAGTAGAGTCCGGCATTCTCCACCGGGGTGTAGTAGCCGGGCGTGTAGGCGCCCTGCGTGGCCCGGTACAGCAGGAAGCACATCAGTCCCACGCCGATGACCATGTGCAGCGCATGCATTCCGGTCATGGCGAAGTAGAGAGAAAAGAAAAGCTGCACGTGCGAAGGATCTTCCCCATGAATTTCCCCGACGGTCCCGGTGTGTTGCTCAGCGAACTGTTCGCCTTCCGTGCGAAAGTGGAACGAGGGCCCGGGGACATGGTGTTCCTCGAA
>JBOGLL010000310.1:0-26125 GCA_050746065.1 Terriglobales bacterium
GCGCACGCGCGTCGGCGTCAACGTCCCGCCGGAAACCAGAGTGAACTCGATAGCCCCGCGCGCATCACGGGCCGTAGCCGGGTTGGAGTACCCGGAGCGGTTGAAGTTGAGTTCCGTGCCTTTGGCGGCGGCGACCGCTGTCCCGATGATGGAGACGCCATTGGAGTCAATCAGGAAGCAGGTTCCGGTGGCGGTGCAGGAATAAGTCGCCTGCCCCAGCAGAAGCAGGACGGGCTTGGAGAGCGTGATCGTAGAAGTGATGCTCTGCGCACCTTCCAAACCACGAGCGTCCATGACTCCACCTTCGGAAGGTAGCGCGTCATGGCAGGCTTGGATCTTTGCGCCGGCCGTGGCTCCACCAAAGTCAGCACAGGGAAGAACTTGGGCATTCCCGCTCTTGAAAGCAGCAAGAAAAAATAACAGCAGCAGGAATCGATGCATCTCAAGCCGCCTTGGAGGCTCGATTCGGGTAGCGATGGCGTAGCTCCCCGGGGCATTATGGTATCACGCACACCTTAGTACTCTCTCTAGGAGGCCTTGCTTCCTTCGTCGGCGACCAGGTCCCAGTTCAGAGGAGTACCGCGCGACACGTCGCGAGTCGCACGCCGGCCCAGCACTTGTTTCAGGTGGCGCGGATGCAGGCCGTGTCCGGGGCGAATCGATCGCACATTCTCCTTCGTGAAGAGCTCGCCGGAGTGAATGTCTTCTACCACGAATAGCGAGCGGCGAAAGACGCGACTGGCCGCTTCTCGCTCTCCGACTCCGAAGTGCACTCGGCCCAGTGCCTTCTCGGCGAGGCGCACACCTTCGACCAGGGCCTTGAACTCCGCGGGCTCGAGAGAAAAATCACTGTCCGGGCCCGGCGTTGCGCGCGAAAGGGTAAGGTGCTTTTCGATGATGCAGGCGCCCAGGGCGGCGGCCGCCACGGCGACTTCGTGGCCCAGAGTATGGTCGGACAGGCCCACAGGCAGCCCCAGCCGCTGCGCGAGCTCAGGTATGGTGCGCAGATTCATCTCTTCCGGCGGCGCCGGGTAGGCGCTGGTGCACTTCAGCAGGGCGATCTGCGCGGCCCCGGCCCGGCGGGCCGTTGCCACCGCTTCCTCGATCTCCTCGAGTGTGGCCATGCCGGTGGACATGATCAGCGGCTTGCCGGTGCGTGCCATGTGCTCGATCAGGGGCAGGTCCACCAGTTCGAACGACGCTACCTTGTGTGCGCACACTTCCATGCCTTCCAGGAAATCCACAGCGGAGGGATCGAAGGCGCTGGAAAACAGGTCCAAACCAAGCTGGTCTGCCAGGTCTTTTAGCTTGGGCTGCCATTCCCAAGGCGTGTAAGCTTCGCGATAAAGGTCGTGCAAGGTGCGACCGTCCCAGAGGGTACCACCCCCGATGCGGAAGAATTCGCTATCGGAGCGGAGAGTAATCGTATCGGCAGTGTAGGTTTGCAGTTTGACCGCGTCGGCGCCGGCGTGCTTTGCGGCCTCGAGCAGCGCGACGGCATTCTCAAACTTTTGCCCGTGGTTGGCGGACATCTCCGCCACCAAATAAGCGGGCTGGCCGGGACCGATGGTCCTTCCACGGATTTCAATCGAGGGAAGCAAGCTGCGGACCATCCTTCTCTAGTACCAAATGTAAAGCAAGTTGCCCTCGCACTGGCGTGTCGTCCAGCCTCCGGTAGCCGGCATTTTCAAATGCCCGTAGTGAGATCCGATTCGTGGGCTTGATGTAAGCATGGAGCCTCGTCACCGGAGCCAGGCCGAAGACTTCACGCTCCGCCAGTTTCAGCAGGCGGGTTCCATAGGCGAGGCCTCGCGCCTCGCTCGCCAGATTCACGGAAGCTACCGCGTGCGCCCCTTCGATGTCAAAGCGGACCATACCCACTGACCGTTCGTGGCGATCGGCAGCAATTAGCAGGAGGCATGCCGGATCGGAGAGCTTGGCGCGGAACCAGCGCTGATGATCATCCCAGGGAATGAGTTCGGAGGAAAAGGAGTTGGCGCGCGTATCCGGGTCGTTGGCCCATTCCCACAGCAGCCGGCAGTCTTGCTCGGTGGCGCGGCGAAGCCGCAACGGCGGGCCAGCCAGGATTTCCACCACGCGCTCTGCGCCCCGGCCATCCACGAGCGATTGGCCCGCCTGAGACATGCGCAGGCGACGCGGGTGATCGTCAAGCAGGCCGCGAACCGTGCTTGCGATGGCGTCTGCCGACAGGGCCTCGGGAACGCCCAGTCGGATGCCGACCCCGCTCTCGTCGAGAGCCTGTGCCGCCAAGCGCTGATTCTCGGCCAGGGTAAGGAGTACCGTCGGCAGGCCCATAAACGCCAGTTCCAAACTCGTGACGCCGGCGGAGGAAACCGCTAGATCGGCCCAGGCCATCAGTTCGGTGATGTCTCCCGGGTCCTTCGCGATGCGACTGCGGTGCAAGCTTTCTGCCAAAGACTCCAGCTCCTGGAGGTGGGGATTGCTGCCTCCAACGATTGCCATACATTCACAACCGGCGGGTTCAAGGTCGCGGAGGACACGGCTGGTCACGTTGCGCGGGTCGGCGCCTCCCAGGGTGACCAGAACCTTGTTTGCGCCCTGCGCGATGATGCGTTCCCAGTCCCGCCACCGGGAAAACTCCCGTCGCAACAGAACGTAGCGCCCACCCAGCAACAGGCGCGTGCCTGCCCCGCGGCGCTCATAGAGCGCAGCACTGGCACACGGATTCGAATTGAGAACGACGTCGGCGGAGTCGTAAGGGTCCGCATGACCGTAGTCATCGATGAGGAGCAGGTGCAAGCCTGACTTCTTGAGGGCGGCCTGGTAGTCCGACACGAACTGGTAGCCGTCGGTGACGATCCACTCCGCGCCCCGCTCGCGAGCCAGCCGAGAACACTCCACAGCGTCAGCGACGCTTCCAGCCTCGGCATTCATGCGCACGAACTCGACATTCTCCGCGTGGAGGCGGCAGGCGAGCGATGGCGTTATTTCTGCGCAAGCGAACAGGCAATGACCGCCAGCATCCTGCCATGCCTGGGCCAGCGCCAGACAGCGCATCACATGACCGGTGCCGATTGCTCGGCTTGCGTCGGTGCGCATCACCAGCGGGGGCAGGGAGGTCACCACGCCGTAAAACCTCCATCCGCCATCATCCCTCCACCCGTGATGTAAGAAGCTTCCTCGGAAGAGAGGAAGGCCACAGCGGCGGCGATTTCTTCTGGAGTGGCCATTCGTCCGAGCATGGTTTTTGCGGAGTAGTTGCGCACGAATTCCTCCGATTGCCGCGCGGGTGCACGCATTCCTCCGGGGACCAGCGCATTGACCCGCACTCCTCTGGAACCCCACTGCGCCGCCATCCAGTGCGTCAGTCCTAGCAAGGCTGCTTTGGCGGCAGCGTACTGCGGTGGCGTCGTAAGCATGCCCGATGGATAGACGCCCGCGTCGACTCCTGCGACAGCATAGATCGAAGAAAGCAAGACAATACTGGCTGGCCCCCTTCCCCCCAGGCGTTCGACCATCTCCCGAGCGCACAGGAAGTGGCCGGCCACATCGACTGCGTACAACGTGCCAAAGCTTTCGTGGGAAAGTTCCGGCAGGGGTGTTGCCAGGCCCTCCCGCTGCGAGGCGTTGCAGACCAGAATCGTAGGCGGCGCCGCGGCTCTCGCTAGCGCATCGAAGCCGGCGCGAATGCTGTCGGCACGCGACAAGTCAAGTTGCAGGGGAACGAAACGCAAGCTCGGGTTCGCCTGGGCGTGAATCCAAGCTTCTGCCCTCGATTTTTCTCGCGAAGCCACGCCAACGATCACGCCCTCCTCGGCGAGCCGGCCGCAGACAGCAGAACCGAGCAGCCCGGTCGCGCCCGTTACCAGGGCAACGTGATCCTTGAGCCCCCTCATGGCCTGGGCTCCGACAGCAGAAGCTCGCACAATCTGGCCTCCAAAGCCGTGGCTACATGCACGGACCGCTCGGCTGGTGTCTCATAGAGACCCAAAGACGGACCGAAGAAATGTCCGGTGCGCCGGAGTGCTTGGAGGCGCGCAACCTTGACCGACCCATTCGGAGAGTACACGGTGGGCAGTAAAGGGCGCTCCTTCAAGTACCTGTCGCCAAAGTACAACCGGCCGCTGCCGTCTTCCGTCCTCACAACCGCCCAATGGAAAAAGTGCGGGTCCACGGGAGTAACGCTGACCAGAGATTCGTATCCGCCGCGGAAGAAAGTTTCCACCGCGCCACGGATGTCCTCAGGGGAGCGCAGTGGCGAACTGGGCTGCAGGCAGAGCAGGGCTTCGACCGCCCGACCCTGCTCCGCCAGGTAAGTCGCCAAGTGCTGGCAGGGAACATGGGAGGCGACCAGATCGCCGCACAATTCCGGCGGCGCAAGGATAGGGACCTGCGCGCCATAGCGATGTGCCGTCTCGGCAATCTCCGGGTCTTCGGTACAAACGAACACCGAGGAAAACAATCCGCTCGCCCGGGCTGCTTCAATGGAATAGGCGAGCATCGGTTTACCCTGCAGGGGCAGGAGGTTTTTGCGGGGAAGGCGCTTGCTTCCTCCGCGAGCCGGAATGGCGCACAAGAGGGTCTCAGTCATCGGGGACTCTTCCGGGGAAGGGACTTCGGGATACAGGCTCGAGAGGCGATCTACCATCCCTTGCCTCGAGGCCGCGGGCGATCACCTCCGCCAAAGCCAGTTCTTCGGCATCGTCAATGTCGAGGCCGCGGTCGGCGTCCATTTCCACCAAGTGGAAAGGCGGCCCGTAGAAGCAGCACTGCCTTCTAAAGGCGGCAATCCGGGTCCACCAGATGGCGCCGGTGGCGCAAAAGGCATGCTTCAACTCCTGACTGCGGATTCTGTATTGCTCGCCGAAGTACAACCTCCCGTGCCCGGATTCGTCTTCCACCAAGGCCCAGTGTGGATAGGTCCCACGATAGCGTACTACGGAGATCTGAAATGCCCGCTCGCCGTGCCGAAAAAGGTCGTAGAGCCGAACAATATCCTGGCTCCGACGCAAGGGGCAGTTGGGCATCAACTGACAAAGGGTTTCTGGTCTGGCGCTTCCCGCGGCAAGTGTGTCGAGCACGTGCAAGGCGACCCCTTCGAGACTCGCGGTATCCGAGGCCAACTCCGCAGGACGCAGCAGGAACTCGGCGCCGTACCAAGTGGCGATGTCACCCACAAGGGGGTCGTCGGAGGAAACCACGACCCGGCTGAACAGCCTGCTGTTCTGCGCTGCGGCGATGGCATAGGCCAACATGGGGTGGCCGAAGAAGCGACGGATGTTCTTGTAGGGAAGGCGCTTCGAGCCTCCGCGGGCGGGGATCACGGCCATGGCTCCGGACGCATCAGGCAAGGCGAATCCGCCTCCCCGCGGCGGCCGACGCGCGTGCTGCCAGCACCACCTTCAGAGTCTGGCGCGCTTGCACCAGGCCCGACAGCGATTCCTGCCCGTGCTCTATCGAGTCCAGGAAGTGCAGCAGCTCCGCCACGTACATCTGGTTGGCCTCGAACTCATGCGTGAAAACTACTGATCGCTTGTCCGCCACGCGATACAACCGTACCTGGTTTTCCGTGTAGTCCCACTCCAAAGTCCCTTCGGTTCCCGCCAGCTTGCAGCCGCGGGAATAACGCCTCTGAACACAGTCCAAATGGACGCAGGCCTGGGTACCCCCGGCAAAACGGAGCAACAGGTCGGCGCAGTCTTCGACGTCCATTTCGAGGTTGCTCACCTTGCCGGTCAGGCAGGACACTTCCAGAGGCTCGCCCAGCAGCCACAAGGTGTAATCGATTTCGTGGGATCCGTCGAGCAGCATGCCACCGCCCAAGGCCCGCTGTGCCGTATAGTTCAGGCGGTAATCCTGCTGCGGCCGCCAATCCGGGAGATACTGCCCGAACTCGGCGCGCGCCCATAGCACGCGCCCGATGGCTCCCGCATCGAGTTGTTGCTTGAGGTGCTGCAGACCCGGATGGTGGCGCAGGTTGTATCCCACCTGGACGACGCGGCCCCGGCCTTGGGAAAGGAGCTCGTCCACTCCGTGTTCGGAGTGGGACAGCGGCTTTTCGATGAACACATGCGCGCCGCAGGCCAGTGCGTGCCGTGCCTGGTCCACATGACAGACCGGAGGCGTGCAGACCAGCACCGCTTGGGGGCGGAACTCATCCAGCGAGTGCTCCAGGTCGGCGAACGTCTTTCCTTCGAGTTCGCGAGCTACGCGTTCCCGCCGCCCGGCGTCCGGATCGCAGGCCGCCAGAGGCTCGACGCCCAGTGCCCTAAGATTACTCAAATGGCGCCATCCGATGGAACCGGCTCCCACCACCAACGTCGCTAGCTTCCGGGGGCGCGCGCTCATCTTGCGTAACAGGAAACCACCTTGCGCAGGCCGACGATCACGTCCTCGACGTCCTGATCGGTCATGCTGGGGAACATGGGCAAGCTGATTAGCCGTGCGGCGGCGTCTTCGGCTACAGGGAACTCGCCGCCCGAATATCCGAATCGCTCCCGGTAGTAGCGGTGCAAGTGCACGGGCGTGTAGTGGACGTTGACGCCGATGTTCTCCGCTCGTAGCGCCCTCAGGACATCATCGCGGCCGGCGCGCAGCTTCGTCGGATTGACCCGGATGGGATACAGGTGCCAGGAAGGATTCGTGTTGTCCCGAGCGACCAGGGTCGCGACGCCCTCTAGGCTACGGAATGCCGCTTGATAACGGGCGGCAATGTGGCGCCGACGAGCGAGGTTGGCAGGTAATTTCCGCAACTGCATGAGCCCCAAAGCGCTGGCGAAGTCCGTCAGCCGGTAGTTGTAGCCCAGTAAGACCATCTGGTACTGAAACCGGCCCAGTTGTTGGCGCTCGCGGGCTTCGCTGTCGATGCCATGGTTGCGAAACATGCGCAGGCGGGCAGCGATGGCACCGTCGCTCGTGGTCACCATTCCGCCTTCTCCTGTGGTGATGTGCTTGGCTGGGTGAAAACTGAACACCGCCATGTGCCCGTGGCTTCCCACGCGCAGGTGTTTATACTCGGCGCCCAGGGCGTGGCAGGCATCTTCGATCACCACCAGCCGGTGCTCACGAGCGAGCGCGATGATGGCATCGAGATCCGCAGGCTGGCCGGCGTAGTCCACCGGCAGGACGGCCTTCGTGCGGGACGTGATTGCGCGCGCGATGCTTTCCGGGTCGATGTTCAGGGTATCCGGCCGGATCTCGGCGAAAACCGGTGTAGCGCCCTGGTAAAGCACGGAATTCGCCGTGGCGCAGAAAGTCAGCGGGGTGGTAATCGCCTCATCCGAGGGCCCGAGGCCGGCGGCGAAGGCAGCGGCGTGCAGCGCTGCCGTACCCGAGCTGAAGCTGACGGCATGAGCGCTGCCAACATAGTCGGCGAACGCCCGTTCGAACTCCGGGACCTTGGGTCCGGTCGTGATCCACTCGGAGGAAAGGACTTCGGCGACGTGCTCGATCTCGTCGCGATCAATTGCCTGACGAGCGTACGGCAGCAGCGCCTTGCGCACCGGCTGTCCGCCCTGCAAGGCCAGGGTCTCGCTTTGCGTTGGCACCGGTATCCTCGAGGAGGGCAAGCATCTGCCCAGGGGTCAACCATCGCTGGTTGGTATCGCTGGTGTAGCGGAAGCCGTCCGGCACAGGTTTGGCGTGGGCCCAGTTTTCCGGACGCCACCAGTGGTGGGGTGGAAGGATGACGTACATGTCGTCGGTCTCGATCGCCAGGCGCGCCTCATCCTCCGAGACCAGCACTTCGTGCAACTTCTCTCCCGGGCGGATGCCGACATACTCGATGTCGGAGCCCGGGGCCAGGGTGCGCGCCAACTCCACGATGCTCATGCTGGGCACTTTGGGTACAAAGATCTCGCCACCGTGCATCAGCTCGATGCAGCGCAGCACGAAGTGCACTCCCTGCTGCAGCGTGAGCCAGAAGCGCGTCATGCGCCGGTCGGTCACCAAGAGGCGGCCGTTCTTGTGCTGCTCCTGGAAAAGGGGGATTACACTGCCGCGGCTCCCGAGTACGTTGCCGTACCGCGCCACACTGAAGCGGCACCCGGTCTCGCCCGAATAGGCGTTCCCGTGGATGAAGAGCTTTTCGGCGCACAATTTGGTGGCGCCGTAGAGGTTGACGGGGTTAACGGCCTTGTCTGTGCTGACGGCCACGGCCCGGCGCACCCCTTTGTCTATGGCCGCGTCGATGACGTTCCTGGCCCCGACCACATTCGTCTGAATGGCCTCGATGGGGTTGTACTCGCAGGCCGGGACCTGCTTGAGGGCAGCCGCATGGACCACGATGTCCACGTCGGCAAAGGCCCGGTACAGCCGGTCGCGGTCGCGGACGTCGCCGATAAAGTAGCGCATGGGGGAGTTAGCGCCGTCTGGGTGCATCTGCCGCATCTCATGCTGCTTGAGCTCGTCGCGGCTGAGGACAATCAGCTTCTTCGGCCGGTGCTCCCGCAGGACAGTGTCCACGAAGGCGCGGCCGAAGGACCCCGTTCCACCCGTCACCAGCACGACCTGATCGTCGAGAAAGCCCATTGTTCTCCGACACCGCGCGTTTTCCAACGCCTTGGGGGCGCAGTGTCCTGACTGACCTCAAGGGCAGCGATTATACATTAGTAACTTCGTGAACCTGAGCCCGCAAAACGCCGTGAGGCGGCGCGAAGGAGTGGAGAGAAGCAGGCTGACGCCTGCGATGAAAGGCGATCCTGCCATTACGAGGCTTGCGCGGCAGGAGCGGTTCGGTTGGCTAACGCCCCCCGAAAACGGCGATGCCCGTAGCAATCTGCAAGAGAGCATTGAGCGTGCGGTTGGCTACATGCTTGCCCGTGCTGGCTGGAACGAAAACGATGTCTCCTTCCTGTAAGGTGACGTCCGGCGCCTTGGCCTGGAGGATCGCCTTCAACTGCAGGGGAATCTCCTGGTAGCCGCTGGGACCGCGGCGGATGATGCGGGCGCCTCCAAGGGCCGCTTCTTTCTTGATTCCCTGGGCTATGGCGATGGCCTGCAGCACACTGAGATTCTCTCGGTCCTCCAGGAGAATGCCCTTGGGAAAGTTGACCTCCCCGATCACATACACCACTCCCGCCTTGGCGACCACGATCGTATCGCCGGGGTAAATGGCTACATTGGTCTCCGCCGACTTTTCCGGATCCTGCGACCAGAGGACGGCCACCGGATCCTGCGGTCGGTCGCGGTGAGTGATCGAGATTAAACTTCCCGCCTTGTCGCTGCGACCCCCCGCAGCCGCCAGGGCGTCGAAGAGCCGCCGTTGCCCCAGCAGCGGGTAAATGCCAGGCCGTGCTACCTCGCCCAGCACGGAAACGCCGCTGGTGGCATATTCGCGGATCAGGATGGAAACATGCGGCTCTTTCAGGAAGCCACCCTCGATCAGGCTCTTTTCAATACTTGCCTGGGCCTCGTCCGGGGTGAGCCCTTCCACCTTCAGACGTCCCACTAGCGGGAGGTAGACTTCGCCGTCATTGCTGACGCGGACCTGCTGGGAAAGTTCCTCGACACCGTACACTCTGATATCCAGCAAGTCACCACCGCCGATACGGAGCGCACTCGGATCAGGACTCGCGGGCGGAGCCGCTGGCTTGTCGATGACAGTGATTTCAGGGGCGACCGGTGTGGACACAGGTGCAGGGCTCGGCGAATCCTGCGCGGCCAACGCGACCGCGAATGCGCTGCCTACCAGCGCCCAGACCGCGCTTCGGAACCAAAGCCGATGTGCTGATTCCATGTGAAAAACTTGGGGCATGAGACAAAACCTCAATAATGGAGCAAGGCACGAAGTCTAGCATATCCTTGACGCGAGAGCGGGCGCAGCTGCCATGTCGCTTGCTAAACTAGTGGCCTTTCAAGGATTGAGAACCGCTGCGCCTCGGGAGATTCACGTCTTCTAATCCGCGCAGCCAGAATGCGCAGGTGGAGTCCCTTGATACGACTGGTGATTGATGCCTCTCAGATCCGGAGTGGCGGTGGTCTGACGCACCTGACGCAGTTGCTGCACGCTGCCGATCCGGGTTCGTTCGGCATCGAGAGAGTTCAAGTCTGGAGCCCGCGCAAGACCCTGGAACAGCTCCCGAGCCGGCCCTGGCTTGTGCCGTGCCATCACCCGCTGCTCGAGCATGGCGTGGCCCAGCGTGCCTACTGGCAGCGAAAAGTGCTTCCCAGAGTAGCTCCTCGGGACCAAGCCTTCCTGTTTGTACCCGGTGGAATCTATGTCGGACCTTCGCGTCCCTATGTAACCATGTTGCAGAACCTTCTGCCGTCGAGCGCAGCCGAGCGTGGGCGCTATCGTTATTCGCGACTATGGGTCCGCCTGCTGCTGTTGCGCTGGGCCCATGTCCGCACGCTGGCGTGCGCGCGGGGTGTGATTTTCCTCAATCAACATAGCCAGAACCAGTTCGGCTGCCGCAACGGCATTCCGCGGTGGCGGTCGCGGGTGATCTGCCACGGCGTGGACGATCGCTTCCGCCGGGAGCCCAGAGTGCCGCGAGCGATTTCCCGCTGCACCGCCGCCGATCCCTTTCGCTTGCTGTACGTTTCCAGCATCGACCTCTACAAACATCAGTGGAATGTGGTGGAAGCCGTTGGTCTGCTGCGGCGCAAGGGACTTCCGGTGGCCCTGGAACTGGTAGGTGCAGCCGCGCCGCTCGCGGAGCCACGCCTGCGATCGGCCATCGCTCGTGTCGACCCTCAAGGAAGTTTTGTCAGCTACCGAGGGCTGGCCCCTTACGTTGAACTTCCCGCCACGTATCACCAGGCGGACGCCTTCGTCTTTGCCTCAAGCTGCGAAGGCTTTCCCATCACGCTGGCGGAGGCCATGGGGGCGGGGCTGCCCATCGCCTGCTCGCGTTGCGATCCCCTACCCGAAGTTCTGGGCGACGGCGGCGTGTATTTTCACCCAGAGTCGCCCGGGGACATTGCTGCGGCGCTGGAGACGCTGTTACTCGATCTCGAGCTGCGGACGCGAATCGCTTGGGCTGCCTACAACCGCGCCCGGCAATACACATGGCAGCGCTGCGCCCAGCAGACCTTCGCATTTCTTGCGGAGGTGGCGCAGCGCGAAGGGCAGTAGAAAAAAGGCGGCGAGCGGCGGCTCGGTGGCGAGGTGTATCATCCCAACGGTGTAATCACAGTCTTTCTGTATGCAACGCTTGCTGCCTTGCGAAGGATGAGAGACACACGGTTGGGCAACATTGTCGTGACTGGGGGCGCCGGCGCCATCGGATCCCGCCTGGTGGCCCGCCTGCTCCGCGAAGATCCAGAGTCCATCCTGGTCATCGACGATCTTTCCTCCGGCTACGACTGGTTGCTACCCGAGGACGCGCGCGTGCGGCTGCTGCGCATGGACGTTGCCGACCTGCCCGCTTCCGGGTTGCACGTCGAGCAGCCGCTGGTGTTCCATCTGGCGGCTCTCTTTGCCAACCAGAACAGCGTGGATCATCCGCTCGAGGACCTGCACACGAACGGACAAGGCACGCTGGCTACGATCCTGTGGGCTCGCGACAACCGCGCCTCGCGTCTGGTATATGCCTCGGCGGGCTGCTCCATCGCTGGCCACGACGTCGAAACTTCCGTCCGCGAAGACCTGCCCGTCAGCCTGTATCTCGATACGCCCTATCAGATCACCAAGGCCCTGGGCGAGTTCTACTGCAATTACTTCAACGCCGAACTGAGCACCGTACGCATGCGCTTCTTCAACTCCTACGGGCCGGGGGAGGTTCCGGGTCACTACCGCAACGTGATTCCGAACTTCATCTGGCGGGCGCTACACAACCAGCCGCTGGTCATCACGGGCACCGGGGAGGAGACTCGCGACTTCATATTTGTGGACGACCTGGTGGAAGGACTGGTGCTCGCCGGGCGCATCCAGGAAGCGGTCGGCGAAGCCTTCAACCTGGGTACCGGGAACCAGACGCGCATCTTGGATCTGGCCCGCATGGCGATAGACGTATGCGGGTCGTCGAGCTCCACCGAAATGGCGCCGCGCCGTGCCTGGGACCACAGCTTGCGCCGCCAGGCGGACATCAGCCGCGCTCGTCGCGTCCTGGGCTTTGCGCCCAACGTCGGCCTGCGCCAGGGCCTGGAGCAGACGGTTGAGTGGTTCCGCGCGCACCGCGAGCGTATCGCGCGTCACGTTGGACTGCCCAAGGAAGGGGGCGTCCGAGTATGAAGATCCTGGTCACCGGCGCGGCGGGCTTTATCGGCTCCCATGTTGTCGACACCTTTTGCCGGGCCGGTGCCGAGGTGATCGGCCTGGACTCGCTGGATCCCGGTGTTCATCAGCGCCCCCCGGACTATCTCCGCTCCGACGTGCGTTATTGTTTCGCCGATCTGCGCTACTGGGAGCCCGAGGCGAGTTTCGATGACGTGGAAGTCGTCGTGCACCTGGCGTCGCTGGGGGGCGTGTCGCGTGCAGCGCGCGAGCCGGGGAACATCCTGGGCGCCAACTGCCTGGGAACCTCCCGCCTGATGGACGCGGCGCGCCAGTGGCCAAAGTTGCGCCGCATCATCCTGGGCAGCAGCTTCAGCGTGTACGGCTCCAATTACGAATACGTGTGCCCGGAGTGCCACGCGCGCACCACAGCCGAGCGGCGCGTCGAGGATCTTGATCAGGGTACTTTTGATGTGCTCTGTCCCCGATGTCGCTCGGCAACGGAGATTCAACCCATCCGCGAGGTGGCTCCACCCAGCCCTCTGGAAACCTACGGTGCTTCGAAGTACATGCAAGAGCTTTGCTTCCGCGGATTCGAGCGCGCCCCCGTGAGTATCCTGCGCTTCTCTTCCGTCTACGGAACTCGCCTGCGGCTGGACGACAACGAGGCGACTATCGTCGCGCGTCTTGCCGGCTGGATTCGAGATGGTGTGCAGCCCCGGCTCTACGAAGACGGCAGGCAGATTCGCGACTGGGTGCTGGTCGATGACCTGGTCGAAGCCATCGTGCGGCTGGCGGTCGGCGCCCAAGCACCCACGGTGATGAACGTCTGCTCCGGCAAGCCCACAACTCTGCTCGAAGCCTGTCGCTACCTTGCGGACGCGCTGGGCGTGACCTGCGAGCCCCAGGTGATCGGCGGTTACCGGGCGGGTGACATGCGTCACTGCCTAGGCGACGCTTCGCATCTGCGCGCCCTGCTGGGCCGCGATCCGATTGCCTTCCAACACGGCGTCGTGCTAGCCTTCGGCCCGCAGAATTCGAGCCGTTCCCATCGCTCCGATGAGTCGCTCGTGACGGAGATTTTCCAGAAATGTGTGGAATCCTAATAACGTCGGGGCTTGACTCGCCGTTTCATCATCGCCTGATGGCAGGGCTTCGCCGGCGCGGTCCGGATCAGATCGGCTTCTGGGTGGACTCCAGCGTACAGATGGCGCACGCCCGCCTCTCCATCCTCGGGTTGGACGAGCGTAGCAGTGAGCCCATCGAGAACGAGACTCACGTCCTGGCCTTCAACGGCGAGATTTACAACTTTCTCGACCTCCAGCGTCGCCTGCAGGCGGAGGGCATCCCGGTGCAGGGCTCCAACGACGCCCTCGTGCTGTTGCAGGCCTGGAGTCGGTGGGGCCCGGCGGTGCTGCGCGACCTTCATGGCTTCTGGGCCTTCGTCGTCTACGACAAGGCCAGGCGTACGCTGACTCTGGTGCGGGACCAGTTCGGGGTGAAGCCCCTGTACTACTGGGTAGCCGGCGGCGGAGCGTGCGTTTCCTCGCTGCTGGCTAGCCTCGTCGATGTTGTCCCTGAGAGGCTGGAACTGGACTACGCAGCCCTCTCTGCGTACGTCCGTTACCAGTTCACCTTCGGAGAGAAGACTTTCTTCCGGCACGTGTCCAAGGTACTGCCCGGGCACTGTGTCGAGATACACCTGGGTTCGGGGGAGGTTCGAGATACGTGCTACGAAGACATCTTCGCACCGGCCAACGCCGAACCGCAGACCATAAGTCCTGAGTGGATAAGGGAGACCCGCGACTTGGTGCGCGAGTGCATCCTCGAGTCCACCATCAGCGACACGCCGTATACCACCTGCTGCAGCGGAGGGCTGGATTCCGGCCTGATCACCTTGATCGCACGCCCGGAGATGGCCTACCACTGCAACTACTCCGATCCCGAGTGCAATGAAACCTTTTACGCACGCCAGGTGGTGCAGGGAACTCCCATCCGGCTGTTCGTAGTCAACGCGCTCGAGGACTTCAACCTGGTGGAACGGCTGCGCTCCATCGTCGAGGACTTCGACGAGCCCACCATAGGCTCTGTCATCCTGCCGCTCGACGACCTCTTGGCTCAGGTGAAACGCCGCTACAAGGTTCTCCTGACCGGCACCGGCGGCGACGAACTCTTCAGCGGCTACGTGCGCTACCAACTGGCGATGGGCGAGTGTTACCAGGATTCGTACAAGCTGCTGTTCGCCCGTATGCAACTGCTCCGGTCCCCCGAAGAGCGCTTCGAGTTCGCCCATCGTAAGGGCGACCCGGCGCTCTACAACTTCTATGAGCCGGAGGCCGAGGCCGTGTTCCGCGCTGCATATGGCGCCTGCCGGCACAACGGAGACGACCTCGGGGCCATGCTGCGCTTCGACCGTCGTTATTTCCTGACCGGACTGCTCAACATTGACGACAAGATGGGGGGCCGGCATTCGCTCGAGAGCCGCCCCAGCCTCCTGCACCAGAAGCTGGTGCGGCACATGCAGCGCCTCGACTGCCGCGATCTGATGAGGGGTCCCGACCTTAAGGCCGTGTTGCGTGCGGTTTCCGCCGACTTGTTGCCCAAGTCGGTCCTCCACCGCACCGACAAGATGGGATTCACCACTCCGGTCGGCGACTTCATCAACCGGAATGCCGATCACATCCGCGAGCAGATCGCCTCCTCGCCCTTTCGCCACCTCTACAATCTGCACAAGCTGACCTTCACCGCAGAGTCCAAGTTCTCACGCGAGGTGTTCGGATTACTCTTGCTGGATCTGTGGTTGAACCGCTACGCGGGCCCGCGTTCGGGCCGGCCGGAGGTTAGTAGGGTCAACACCGGCGCGGTGGCCCGGGAACCGTAAGCCCCCAGACATGCACGTCCTCTGCCTCACTCAGTGGTTCGTCCCGGAACCCGGCAGCACTCGCGGTCTTCCCATGGCCAAGTGGCTCCAGGCCCGCGGACACAAAGTCACTGTACTCACCGGTTTCCCGAACTATCCAATCGGGCGCATCTACCCTGGCTACCGTCTATCTTTCCGCCAGTGGGACGAAGTCGAGGGTGTGAACGTGTTGCGCGTTCCCCTGTACAGCAATCACGATCGCTCGGCCTTCCGAAGGACCCTGAACTACATGAGTTTTGCCGCTTCGGCATCGCTGATCGGGCTGCCCTCGGTGGGCAAAGTGGATGTCATCTACGGAATGTCCACGCCTCCCACGGTGGGTCTTCCTCCACTGCTCGACCATGTGTTCAATGGGGTGCCCTATGTTTTCAACGTGGCTGATATCTGGCCCGACGCGGTACGCGATTCCGGCATGATCGGAAACCGGTACATATACCGCGTTGCCGAAGCCTTTTTGAAATGGCTGTGCGCGACCGTGTACGCACATGCCGCCTACGTGACCACCATCACCGAGGGCTACAAGAAGATTCTCGTCGAACGTGGGGTGCCGGAACAGAAGGTTCACGCCATCTACAACTGGATTGACGAAAGTCTGCTTGCTCCTCAGCCGCGGGATAGTGCTTTGGCGCGGGACCTGGAGTTCGAGGGCAAGTTCACGTTTCTCTACGCCGGGAATCTGGGCGCGCTGCAGGGCTTGGATACGATCATCCGTGCTGCGGCCCTGCTCCAGCACGTTCACGACATCCAGGTGATGTTCATGGGTTCCGGAGCACTTGAGGGTGAGCTTCGGCGCCTGGCCGCCGACCTGAATCTGTCAAACGTCCGCTTCGCGGGCACGTTCGACCAGCGCAAAATGCAGTTCATCTACCCGCTGGCGGAAGTGTTGCTTATCCACCTGAACGACGCACCCTACCTGCGGGCTACGGTGCCTGGAAAGACCCAGGCTTCGCTGGCGGTAGCGCGACCTGTGCTAATGGCTGCCCGCGGTGAGAGCGCAGAAATGATCCGAAAAGCCGGTGCAGGAATGACTTGCGCGCCTTCTCGCCCCGAGGAGCTTGCTGCTACTATGCTCGAGATGTACCACCTGGCGGTCCAGCAACGCGAGGCCATGGGCAGCCGGGGCCGCGAGTACTACCTCAAGAACATGTCTCTGGAGGTTGGAGCCGGCAGGATCGAACAGTTATTGCAATGGGCTGCCGCGAGCGCCTAGTGTGGTTCCCGGGGACTTTGCAGGCGGCCGCGCCGGTTGTTGAACGTGGCCCGGCCAGGTTTTATAGTGTCACGGAGATCGGCGGACTGTTGACGACTGTTCTTTCGGCATGAGCAGTCAACGTTTCCGGGAAACTTCCCGGACCCAGATCCATGTACAGCAAGCAGATACTCATTTACGGCGCCGGAGGCATGGCTCGTGAAGTCGCCTGGCTAGTCCACAACTGTAGTCGGGACACGGCTGCGTACGAGATTGTGGGTTTCGTCGACGATAACCCGGCGATGCATGAGAAAATCCTTAATGGCATTCCCGTGACGGGCTTGCAGGTGGCCCGAGAGCGGTTTCCGGAAGCACATGTCGTCGGAGCCGTGGGTTCACCGGCCACCCGGCAACGGCTAATGGAAAAGGCGGCAGCATCTGGCTTTGCTTTCGAAACCGTCATCCACCCAGGGGTGGAGCGTTCCCGGTGGATCGACATCGGAGAAGGAACGGTGATTTGCGCTGGCAACATCCTTACCACCAACATCGTCCTGGGAAGGCACGTGCAGATCAACGTGGACTGCACGATTGCACACGACGTTATCATGGGCGAGTTTGCCACGCTGGCACCGGGAGTCCACGTGTCCGGCTGCGTGCAGTTAGGGCGCCGGGTCTACGTGGGCACTGGCGCGGTTCTGATCAACGGAACCCAGGATGCCCCTATCGTCGTGGGAGACGATGCCGTCATTGGTGCCGGCGCCTGTGTGACCAAGAACGTTCCTGCCGGAGTCACGGTGGTGGGCGTGCCGGCAAAACCGCTGGTCCGGTCATGACCCCAGAGAGGCAAGGCTGGTACGCCCGTTTTGGCAAACGTGTCTTCGACCTGGCCCTGGCGTTACCGGTACTGCTCCTGCTTTTGCCGTTGCTTACCCTTGTGGCTTTGCTCGTGCGCCTTCGCTTGGGTGTGCCCATCTTGTTTAGCCAGGTTCGCCCCGGCTACGGTGAGCGGCCTTTCACGGTGTACAAATTTCGCACGATGACCGACGCCCGCGATGCGCAAGGCTGGCCTCTGCCCGACGAGGAGCGGCTCACCACCTTAGGGTTGTTCTTGCGGCGCACCAGCCTCGATGAACTGCCGGAGCTGTGGAACGTTCTTCGCGGCGAAATGAGCCTGGTCGGACCACGGCCCTTGCTGATGCAATACTTGGAGCGCTACACGCCCGAGCAACGAAGACGCCACCTGGTGCTGCCCGGCATCACCGGCTGGGCGCAGGTGAATGGCCGCAACGCGCCCACCTGGGAGCAGAAATTTGCCTTCGACGTGTGGTACGTCGACCATGTGTCCCCTTGGCTCGACGCGAAAATCCTGGGCCTGACTCTTTGGAAAGTCCTGCTGCGGGAGGGGATCAACGAACCGGGCGTGGCCACCGCCCGCGAATTCACCGGCAAGGCGGGTCAGGGATAAGACCGATGCACATCCAGCGCAGCCCAGGCGCTTTTGCTGCCTGAACGTCAACCACTCGACAGAAAAGGAGCGGCCGCCCTTGGACAGGATCCCGATGTCGTCCCCCGACCTGACGGCAACGGAAGTCGCCGCGGTCCTCGATGTGCTGCGAACCCCGCAACTCAGCCTGGGCCCGAGGAACGAGGCTTTCGAGGGGGCTTTCGCCGAATATCTCGGCGCACCGCTTGCCGCGGGCGTCAGTTCCGGGACAGCAGGCCTGCACGTGGCGCTGATTGCTGCCGGCGTTGCCGACGGCGACATGGTCATCACTACGCCCTTTTCCTTTGTCGCTTCGGCGAACTGCATCCTGTACGAGCGCGCCGTTCCTATCTTCGTTGACGTTGATTCCGCGACTGGCAACATCGATCCTGCGCAGGTGGCCGGCGCCGCCGGAGACCTGATGCGAGGCGGATCTGCGGCCGAACGCTGGCTGCCACCTAGGCTCCGCCAGACAGAGAGTCTGAAACTGGGCCGGCTCAAAGCGATCCTGCCGGTTCATGCTTTTGGGCAGCCTGCCGACATGGATTCCATTCTTGCCGTCGCCCACGAACACGCGCTTTTTGTCATAGAGGATGCCTGTGAAGCGGTAGGCGCCCAATACAAGTCGCGCAAAGCCGGCACTCTTGGCGATATTTCGGTATTTGCTTTCTATCCCAACAAGCAAATGACTACGGGAGAAGGCGGCATGGTCGTGACCGCTCGGCAGGATTGGGGTGCAGTGGTTCGGTCCCTGCGCAATCAGGGGCGCGATACACACAGCCCGTGGCTTCACCACTCCCGCCTGGGATTCAACTACCGTCTCGACGAGATGAGCGCTGCGCTGGGACACGCGCAACTCCAGAGGATCGAGGAACTGCTGGCCCGGCGCGAAAGTGTGGCTGGGTGGTACAACCAGCGACTTCGCAGCGTACCCGGAATCGAGGTCCCTCACATCGCCTCAGCCACCACTCGAATGAGCTGGTTCGTTTACGTGGTTCGTATCCAGCCGCCAGCCAGCCGCGACGAGGTAGCTAGGATGCTAGCGGAGGAGAGAATTCCAAGTCGTCCGTATTTCTCCCCTATCCATCGGCAGCCGTTCTACGTTGAGCGCTTTGGATACCGGGATGGACATTTCCCCGTAGCGGAGTGGCTGGGGAACACCTGCCTGGCTCTGCCTTTCTCCGGAATCATGTCAGAGGAGCAGGTGGACACGGTTTGTGACCGCCTGCGCAGAATCGTGCTGCGCTAGGCCGCACAACAGGCCGAGTTACCATGGTTACCAACGGAGAGCTGAAGGAATTGCGGTGGCTCCGTCGAAGACTCGGCATAATTTCCCTGAAGTTTTCCCTGTTAATGAAATGGGCCAAGGCCCAATAAGGATCAACGGGCGGACTTGGAGGGACGCAGTTGGGGTTGCTATAATTCGTGTGCTGCACGTACCCGAAGCTTTCTTCGAAGGCTCGTCCTGACTTCGAACCTCTTGAAAAGCCGCGGGAGAAGGGACGCCGCGCCGGTGAGGCTTGCGGCTCATCAGTTCCGCGGGCAAGTGGCCAGGTAGCTCAGCTGGTAGAGCGCGGCCCTGAAAAGGCCGGCGTCGGCGGTTCGATTCCGTCCCTGGCCACCATCTCTACGCGGTCGTCTCCTCCGATTTCCCAGCCGCAAGGTGGGGTGATGCAGAGCACAGGCCTTTGTGAGCTGCGTCCCACGGCCAGTCGGCCCAACATCCTGGGCTGAGGGTCCCGGGTCGGTGCCGCGGCATGCACAATTTTGTTGACAGGGGGAAATTCGCTAGGCATAGTTATGCGCTCTAATGCATACTTATGCAGTGACGAAACTGGCGCGGCAGAAGGCGATCCTCGACCTGGTGCGCAGCCATCCCGTAGCCAGCCAGGAAGAGCTGCGCCACGCCCTGCGGCGGCGCGGCAGCCGCGTCACCCAGGCCACGCTCTCCCGCGACATCCATGAGCTCAAGCTGGTAAAGACGGAGGCGGGATACGCCGCCGTTTCCGGCGAGCCGCCGCCCGATCCCGGACTGCCGCCGGTCGAGCGCCTGGTGCGTGAGTTCGTGGCGGAAGTGCGCCCAGCGCAGAACCTGCTGGTGCTGAAAACGGCCCTGGGCAGCGCCCAGCCCGTGGCTGCGGCCATTGATAAAGAAGCGTGGCCGGAAATCGTCGGTACCATCGGCGGCGACGACGCCATCCTCATCGTTTGTGCCGACCGCAAGGCGGCGCGGCAGCTCGCCCAGCGTCTTCAGGAGATGCTTGCCTGAGTGTCCGCCCCGCTCCAGACCGCGGTCGTGGGCGCGACCGGCTATGCCGGACTGGAATTGGTCCGCCTGCTGGCACGGCATCCCCGGCTGAGTCCTCCGCTTCTCCTCGGGAGGGAGGGTGAGTCCAACGGTGCCGGCGACCTGGCCCAGGTCTTTCCGCACCTGAGCGGCAATGGTGCTCATCCGCTCGAACCGTTCTCCTGGCAGAAACTGGAAAAGGCCGGAGTCGGCTTGCTGCTTCTCGCCACTCCTTACGAGGTGTCGCACGCGTGCGTGCCGGAAGCCCTGCAGCGCGGGCTGCGTGTGGTGGACCTGAGCGGCGCCTGGCGCCTGAAGCAGAAACAGAATCGAGCGGTCTACGGGTTCACGGGCGAGGAAACCAACGGCGCCGTGGCTGTGCTCGAACGCGCCGTGTACGGATTGCCGGAACTGCATCGCGATGACTTGCGCACGGCGCAACTCGTGGCCAACGCCGGCTGTTACGCAACCTCCATCATCTTGGCGCTGGCGCCGCTGGTGCGGGCGGGCCTGGTGGATCCGGAGCAGGGAATCGTTTGCGACTCCAAGTCCGGAGTCTCCGGCGCCGGCAAGCAGCCAACGCCACGGACGCACTTTGTGGAAGTGGCCGACAATCTCTCTGCGTATTCCGTGTTTGGACACCGCCACACCGGGGAGATCCTCGAACAGCTTCACATCGAGGGTGCGCAACTCACGTTCACGCCTCACCTGTTGCCCATTCCGCGCGGCATTCTCTCGACCATTTACCTGCGGTTTGCGCAATCCATGAGCGCGGAGAAGGTCAGCGCTTGCATGCAGCAGTTCTACCAGGGGAGCCCCTGGGTGCGTGTGTTTCCGCAGCAGAAGCTGCCGGAAATCCAGTTCTCATTGCACACCAACTACTGCGACCTGGGCGTCAGCGTGGCGCCGGATGGGAAGCGCGCGGTGCTGGTCTCTTGTCTCGACAATCTTCTCAAGGGCGCCGCCGGACAGGCGGTGCAGAACATGAACCTCATGTACGGATGGGACGAGCGCGAGGGGCTGGCATGAGGCTGGTGGTCAAGATCGGGGGCGTGGCCGTGGAAGACAAGCCGCTGCTGGCCCGTTGCGCGCATGCCGTGGCCGACCTTGCGCAGCAGGGTCACCAGGTGGCAGTGGTGCATGGCGGCGGCGCCGTGCTCACGCGCACTCTGGCGCAAATGGGAAAAGCGAGTCGCTTCGTGAACGGCCTGCGGGTCACCGACGCCGAGACCCGCGACGTTGCCCTGATGGTCCTCGCCGGTTCTGTGAACAAGCTGCTGGTGGCGGCGCTGGTGGGTGTGGGCCAGCCGGCGATGGGCATCTGCGGCGGCGACGGGTTCACCTTCCGCGCACGCAAAAAGAAGAGCGACGAGTGCGACCTCGGCTACGTCGGCGAGATCAGCGCCGTCGAGCCGCGCTGGCTGGAAGCCCTCTGGAGCGCGGGCGCGGTGCCGGTGATTTCCAGCCTGGCGCTGGGCGCCGACGGCGAGTACTACAACGTGAACGCCGACCAGATGGCCGCGGCCTGCGCCGTGGGCTGTCGCGCGAATGCGCTCATCTTTATTACCGACGTCGAAGGCGTGAAGGACGCTGACGGCGCCGTGATGCGCTGGCTTGACCTGAAGCAGGTTCCGGAAATGGTCCGCACCTCCGTCGTGGGCGGCGGCATGCTGCCCAAACTCGAAGCCTGCCAGCTGGCACTGCGCGGGGGAGTGGCGCGCGTGCGCGTGCTGCCCGCGGCCCGGGCCGACGCGCTGCCGCTCTTCTATACCAGCAGGATCGAATTCGGCACCGAGGTGATGGTGGCATGAACGCACACGCCGCCGCCCTCAAGCGGCAGGAAGACGCGCTGCTGCTTCCGACGTATGACCGCGTTCCCGTCGTTTTCGAACGCGGCCGCGGTGTCTATCTCTTCGATACGCGCGGGCGGCGCTATCTCGATTTCCTCAGCGGCATTGGGGTGAATGCGCTGGGCCACGGGCACGCCGCCATCCGCAAGGCGATTGCGGAGCAGGCGGGCAGGATGGTCCACATCTCCAATCTTTTCTACCATCCGTTGCAGTCGGCGCTTGCCCGCAGGCTCACCGCCATTTCCGGACTCGACCGCGCATTCTTCTCCAACAGCGGGACGGAAGCCTGGGAAGGCGCGCTGAAGCTGGCCCGCAGCTACGCCAGAATGATCAGCCACAACGGCCGCCGTCCGCGCTGGCGGATCCTGGCGCTGGAAAACTCCTTCCACGGCCGAACGTTTGGTTCGCTCGCCACCACCGGGCAGGCGAAATATCGCAAGCCCTTTGCTCCGCTGATGCCGGGTGTGGAGTTCGTTCGCTTCAACGACGTTGCTGACCTGAAAGCAAAGTTCGACTCGACGGTCTGCGCCGTGGGACTCGAGACCATTCAGGGTGAGAGCGGCATCCGTCCGCTGAGCGGCGAATTTCTCGAAGCGGCGCGCTCACTCACCCGGAAGCATCATGCACTGCTGCTGGTGGACGAGATCCAGTGCGGTCTCGGCCGTACCGGGCGCTACTTCGCTTATCAGCAGTTCGGCATCCTGCCGGATATCGTGACCGTTGCCAAACCGCTGGCCGGCGGGCTGCCGCTAGGCGCCATCCTTACCACGGACCGGGTGGCCCGGGCGATTCATCCCGGGATGCACGGCACGACCTTCGGCGGAGGCCCGCTCGCCTGCGCCGCCGCCATCGCTTTCCTCGACGCACTGAAGCGCGAGCGCATTCTGCCGCACGTGCGCAAGGTCGGGCGCTACCTCGCCGGCCGCCTTACAGAGCTGCAACCGAAGCATCCCGCGATTCGCGAAGTACGCTGCATCGGGCTGATGGCGGGCATCGAACTCGATTCGGCGGATCTCGCCAAACAGGTAGTTCCGGCGATGCTGGAGCGGAGGATCATCATCAACCGCACCCACGACACGGTGCTGCGGCTGTTGCCGCCGTACATCGTTACGGAGGCTCACGTGGATGATGTCGTGAGCGCGCTCGAGCGGATTCTGACGGCGCTGTCGCGGGCGCCGAAATCGCAACCAAAACAGGGAGGCACCCATTGAGCACCCGACCGAGACCGCTGGCGCACGCCCATAGCGTCCAGCCGGCCCTCATTCAACTGAAGACCGCGGACCTCATCTCCATCCGCGATGTTTCGCCGTTCGAGGTGCGGTCCATTCTCAGCCTGACCGCGCTCATGAAGGCCATGCCGGCCTCGTTCCGCGATGCTCTTGCGGGCAAGCAACTGGCGCTGTTCTTTGAGAAGCCCTCGCTGCGCACGCGCATCACCTTTGAAGCTGGCATCAGCAGCATGGGCGGGACCTCGTTCTTTGTGGACCAGACCCGTTCACGCCTGGACGAGCGCGAGACGCTCAGCGACATCTCCCGCAACCTGGAGCGCTGGGTGGACGGCGTGGTGCTGCGCACCTTCGACCACGCGACGGTTGTAGGAGTGGCGCAGCACGCGGCCATCCCGGTAATCAACGGCCTGAGCGATGTGGAGCATCCTTGCCAGGCGCTGGCCGATTTTTTCACCCTGGAAGAGAAGTTGGCCGACCTCACGAGGGTCCACTTGGCCTATGTGGGCGATGGCAACAACGTCGCGCATTCGCTGATGCTGGTGGCCGCTTCCGTCGGCAGCCACATCCGCGTCGCCACGCCCCGCGGACACGAGCCCGCTGCAGAAATCGTCACCCACGCGCGAAAACGCGCCAAAGAAACCGGCGGCTCGGTGGAGTTGTTTCACGATCCCGTGGAAGCGGTGGCCGGAGCCAACGCCATCTACACCGACGTGTGGGCCAGCATGGGTCAGGAATCGGAGGCAGACGCGTGCCGCCAAACCTTCGCGGGCTATCAGGTCAATCGTGAACTGATGGCGCACGCCCAGCCCGGGGCGCTCTTCCTGCATTGTCTGCCGGCGCATCGCGGGCTGGAAGTGACGGACGAGGTGATTGATTCGCCGCAATCCGTGGTCTTCGACCAAGCGGAAAACCGGCTGCACGTCCAGAAGGCCATCATGCTGTTGCTGCTGGGTGGCGGCAAGCACCGCCTTCCACTAAGGAGCGCCCATGCGTGAAAAGATCGTTCTCGCCTACTCCGGGGGACTCGACACCTCCATCATTATTCCCTGGCTGAAGGAGAACTACGCCGCCGATGTGGTTGCCATGGTGGGCGACGTGGGCCAGGGAGACGACCTGGAGGCCGTGGTGAAAAAGGCCTACGCCACAGGCGCTTCCAAGGTGGTAGTTGAAGATTTACGTGAGGAATTCCTAACGGGCTATGTGTTTCCCGCGTTGCGCGCCGGAGCCGTCTACGAGCACAAGTATTTGCTGGGAACGTCCTTGGCGCGCCCGGTGCTCGCCAAGAAGCAGGTCGAGGTCGCGCTGAAGGAAGGCGCAACCGCCGTGGCCCACGGCTGTACCGGGAAGGGAAACGATCAGGTTCGATTCGAGCATGCTTACCAGGCCTTGGCCCCCGAACTCAAAATCATTGCGCCCTGGCGGGAGTGGAACCTGCGCTCTCGCGAAGATTGCCTGGACTATGCCGAGTCGCACGGCGTTTCCGTGGCTGCCAGCCGCGAGAAGATTCACAGCCGGGACCGCAATATCTGGCACCTGAGCCACGAGGGCGGGGAACTGGAAGATCCGGACAATGCTCCGCTGGAAAGCACCTGGGTGTGGACCGTGTCACCCCAGGACGCACCTGACCAGGCCGAACCGGTGGAGATCGGCTACGAACAGGGAACTCCGGTGAGCGTGAACGGCGCCCGGCTCGATCCGGTGTCGCTGCTCGAGCAACTCAACGAGATCGGCGCGCGCAACGCCATCGGCCGCACCGACCTGGTGGAGAACCGTTTCGTGGGCATCAAGTCACGCGGATGCTATGAGACACCAGGCGGCACGCTGCTGCTCGCCGTGCATCGCGAGCTGGAAGCGCTCTGCCTGGAGCGTGACGTGCTGCACTTCAAGCAGCACGTCGGGTTGAAGTACGCCGAGCTGGTCTATTTCGGACTGTGGTTCACACCGCTGCGTGAGGCCCTCGATGCTTTCGTCAACGCCACACAGGCGGAGGTTACGGGCAGGGTCACGCTCGCGCTCTACAAAGGCAACATCAGCGTGGAAGGACGCCACTCCGAGCATTCTCTGTACCGCACCGATCTTGCCGCCTTCACCATGGGCGAGGCCTACGACCAGAAGGATGCGGCGGGCTTCATCCGCATTCTTGGCCTGCCGGCGCGCACCCGCGCGCGACTCAAACAGCGGCAGGAGGTGGCGAAATGAAGATGTGGTCCGGACGCTTCCGCCGGCCGCTCGATCCAGAATTCGAGCGCTGGCAGCGATCGTTCGGTTTCGACCAGAGGCTGCTTCCCTACGAGCTGGCTGCCAGCCGCACGCACGCGCGCGCCCTGGCCAAGGCCGGGATCCTTTCGGATGAGGAACTCTCCAGCATCCTCGACGGGCTCGGCCGCATGGCCGCGCTTTCCGCGGATCCTGCCTTCCTGAAAGATGACGAAGTGGAGGACGTACATCATTTCGTCGAAAAGAAGCTGGTCGAATTGATCGGAGACGCCGGTTACAAGCTGCACACCGGCCGCAGTCGTAACGAGCAAATCGCCACCGACCTGCGGCTCTTTGTGCTGCACCAGATCGACGATTGCCGGCTACTGGTTGCCGAGTTGCTGGAGGAGTTCCTGAATCATGCTACGGGTGCAGGCTCTGCCGTCATGCCCGCCTACACGCACCTGCAGCGCGCCGAACCGGTGCTGGTGGCGCACTGGCTGCTGGCTTATGTGGAGATGTTCCTCCGCGATCTCGACCGCCTGCGGGATTGCCGCGCACGCACCAATCTGTGTCCGCTGGGCTCGGGAGCGGTGGCCGGGGCCACGCTGGTGCTCGACCGGCAGGCCATGGCCGCGGAGCTGGGCTTTGATGGCCCTACTGCCAACAGCATGGACGCCACGAGCGACCGCGATTTCCCCATCGAGTTCGTGCAAGCCCTGACCGTGATGACAACTCATCTGGGCCGCTGGGCGGAGGAGATGATCCTGTTCTCGACGCAGGAGTTCGGCTTCGTCACTTTGCCCGAGAGCCACTCCACGGGCAGCAGTGC
>JBOGLL010000311.1:0-4139 GCA_050746065.1 Terriglobales bacterium
CTGGCCTTGGCGTATCTCCGGCGCAGCTTGGCAATGGTTTCCTTGCGCGCCCTGCGACGGCGAATCTCGGGACGGCGACTGGGGGCAGACATTCGGTTGGCCCTCCTTGGAGGTGAAGTTCGAGGTACCAGCGTATCGCAAGTGAAGGCTTTGTGGCGAGACACGGGCGACGGCGTTCTAAAGCACGCCGAAGGCGATTTCCCTCAAGACAAAAAGCGCCGCACCGGTGGACTGGTGCGGCGCTAAGGACACGGTCGAAATCTAGAACTCGATCCTACCCCCGAGTTGGATGACGCGAGCCGGCAAACCGGCGTCGGCTTCGGAGATGATCTTGCCGAATGAGCTGCTGACCGTCTCGCTCACCGGCAGATTGAAGTTGGTGTGATTGAAAGCATTGAAGAAGTCCACGCGGAATCTGAAGCTCATCCCTTCCCGGATGGCAAAGCTCTTAGCCAGACCCATATCGGTGCTGATGAAACCCGGCCCGCGGAACTTGTTGCGGGAGACGCTGCCGATGTCGCCGATGGTGGTGGTGGTGAACACCGAGCCATCAAAGGCATTGTCGGGATCGTCCATGTTCGTCGGCAGTGCGGTCGTGCCGGAAACGAAGTTCACCCGGTCCGCGAACTGGTTCAGACCGCTGAAATCGCTGCTATCGTCGCCCCAGACTGTAAACGGGAATCCGGAGCGCCAGTCGAAGGTGCCGGAATACGTCCAACCCCCGATCAAGTGGTGGAGGAAGCCGCCGGCGCCGGAGCCCCACTTGCGGCCACGGCCGAAGGGCAGCTCGTATACCCAGAAGCCGGTGAAGCGGTGACTCACGTCGAACTCCGAGGGGCCGTAGTCGGCCTGCACGTTGCGCGAGTCGGCCGGGAAGCCGAAATCGCGGTTCGTCCCGAAGAAAGACGAGTTCGCATCCAGCGACCTGCCGTAGGTGTAGGACGCCTGGAAGGCTAGCCCGCCCTTGGTCCGCTTTTTCACCGTGGCCACTAGCCCGTGGTAATTGGACGTGCTGGCCATGTCGCCGACGAAGATTCCGTCGTACTGCGGGAAGGGGAACTGACGGACGTTTGCCGGCCGGCCGTTGGGGCAAATGCCTCCGACCGGTGAACCGGTCGCGCACGCTTCTTCGCCCGTGATTGTGGGGTCGCCGATCTGCGTGATGAACGGTTGGTTGGGATCGAGGAACAAGCCCAGCTTGCGGCCTTGGGAACCGAGATAGGACAGTTCGACGGCGTAGGAGTCGCCGATCTGGCGCTCGATCTCCAGAGCATAGTTCATAGCATAGGCGGTATCAGGGTCCGTGCTCCAGGCATTGAAGGTCACAATGCCGCGCTGACCGCCCGGAACGGTGGGATCAGAGGCAAACAGCCGGCGGTTCTGATTGAGGACCACGTTCCAGCGATAGTTGCTAGAGGGCAGCGTGGTGGTGAGCACGAAGGGCGTGTTCAGGCCCATGTTGACCGGGATGTTGTTGAACACGTCGTCGTAACCCATGCGGAAGCCGGTGCGGATCACCGTCTTGCCATCGGCCAGCCACTTTGGGCCGCGCCGTGGGGCCCAGGAAAGGGCGAAATACGGTGCCAGGTTATTCTTGTCGGCGCCGAATTGGCCACTGCGAGGCAGGAAGCTGTCCACTTCGGTCAGGATCAGGGCGTTGCGGCCGAGCGCAACCGGGTCGATGTCCAGCCGCATATTTGTACCCAGCAGCATAATGCCCACACCAGGCACGAAGTTCGAGCCACGGCTTTCCTTCTCCACGAACACGTTGGGGTACTCATAGCGCAGGCCGTAGTTCAGCGTGAGGTTTGCCGTCGGCTTGTACGTGTCCTGGAAGTAGAAGTAGAGAGGCACGCGGTACCAGTTGCGGAACGTCTGCGAGGCATCGCGGCCGGTACGCAGGGTGCCGCGACGAGCCCGCGCCAGGCCGTCGGCGCAAGCGCCGCAAGTGCCCGACTCCGGCGAGAGCGGGATCGAGGTCCTGCCGGCAAAATGCGACCAGCTGCGGAACTCGATTGAGCCCCGGAAGTTGCCGTTCAGGAAACGGTTAGTGATCTCGTAACGGCCGTGGAAGCCAAAACGGAAAGTGTGGTTGTTTCGGATCCAGGTCACATTGTTAATCAGCTCATAACTGTTGGTGGCGCGGCCCTGCGGCATGTTGGTGCCGGCGCCCAAGCCAGCATTGGTGAAACCGCTGTTGGCCACGCCGGTCAGGCCGGTGATCGTGATGCGCGGCAGGCCACCGTTGAGGTTGCCGCGCGGATCGGTGCGGATGTCCACGAAGCCGGGCAGCGGGTTGCCGCCTGCGTCGGTGAAGATCTCGGCGGGATTGATGCTGTTGTCGGCCGCCGTGAAGAACGTCTTGTTGCGCGAATAGCCCAGCCGCAGCTCATTCACGAAGTGGGTACGGCTGTAGGTGTGCTGCAGCACGGCGTTGTCCTGTCCGGCGTTGTTGTTAATGTTCCCGTTGAACGGATCCGTTTGGTTCGAAAGTCTCCTGTTCCGGACGAAGTTGTATCGTGCCATCAGTGTCTGGTTGGTGGCCAGGTTGTGGTCGATCCTGGCCATGTAGGTCTCACTCTTCTGTGTCTCGTTGGCCACGCCCACCCAGTTGACGCCTGAGGTCATGGGAATGTTCGGCTCAGGCCAGAACTGCAGCAGCCGTTGCGAGACCGGATCCACGACCGCCGCCCGCTCCACCAGCGTGGGCACGCGCGACTGCTGCGGGTCCGGGTCATTCTGCTTGAGACCCTCGAAGCTGAGGAAGAAAAACGTCCTGTTGCGGAGCACCGGCCCACCGACGGTGCCACCGTACTGGTGACGGCGCAGCGTTGGTTTGAGCGGTGGCAACAGGTTGTCCGGCGTGCCCGATGCCTTGGCCTGGAGGAAGCCGCGCTTCAGGAAGAAGGGCGCCGCGTCCAGGGCGTCGTTGCGCCCGGAGTAGAAGGCGCTGCCGTGCACGGCATTGCTGCCGCTCTTGGTGACGATGTTGACCTGGGCGCCGCTGTTGCGGCCCACGTCTGTCGTCGCGATGCTGGTCTGGACGCTGAACTCCTGGATCGCGTCGGAGATGTTGAACGAGTTCAGCGGCCCGTTCACCTGCGGGTCGTTAGCGCTGATGCCATCCAGCGTGTAGTTGTTCGACTGGCTGCGCATGCCGGCGATGGTGAAAGCGCCCACCTGCGAGCCCGGCGCGCTGGGAATCGTGCCTGGAGTCAGCAGCGCCAGTCCGAGGAAACCACGGTTCAGCAGTGGCAGGTTCCGAATCGCGCGGGCGTCAATCGTGTGCGAAACGGCGGTGGTGTCGGGTTGGACCAGCGGGGTCTCGCCGGTGACCTCCACCGTCTCCTGCTGTGTGCCTACCTGCAAGATCAGCTTGACGGTGACCACCTGTGAGGCGTTGAGCTCGATGCCATGCTCGACCAGGCGACTGAAACCCGCCGCTTCGGCCATGATCTCGTAGGTGGTCGGGCGCAGCAGCGTGAAGGTGTACTGCCCCGACGGGTTGGTGGTGGTAGTGCGGCTGAATCCGGTGCCGGCCTCACGTGCCGTCACCTTGGCCGCCGGGACCACGGCGCCAGTCGAATCCACGACCGTGCCGACGATGCTGCCCGTGGGCTGCTGCGCATGTGCCGTCAGCGACACCACGACCAGCAGTGCCCATAGGCACTTGAAAAAACCCTGTATCCTCATTTTTTTTGTCCCCCTACTCTGGGTGCGGGTTTGCGGGGCCCGGTAGTATTTATTATTTTTTGCAGCATACAGCGTGCCAAATTTTTGGATGTCCAAGAAGTGCCGGGTTTCAACGAGTTAGCGGGCATTCATGAACGCATTTCTACGAGATTCGGGAGTTCTGGAGAGGGAGTTATGGATTTCAGTAGGCCGCGAGACCAGTGGCAACCCACAGCCGTTCCGCGTTACTCGGGGCGGTGACTGGGTGCAGACATTCGGTTTGCTCTCCTTGGAGGTGAAGTTCGAGGTACCAGCCTATCGCAAAGAGCGGCTTTGTGCGCGGTTCGCGCCCTGCCACCATCGATTGCCAAGGGCGAGAATCGGATGGAATAGTGCCGCTGCGCAGGAAGGCTGCAGAAAGCTCTCGGCCCGGCCCGCAGGCGCTTCCTTCGCGTGCAGCCCGTGTC
>JBOGLL010000312.1:0-4419 GCA_050746065.1 Terriglobales bacterium
ATCGTGATCTTCGCGCCCCGCGCCGGGAGCGCCGGCCAAATCTCCCGGCTGTCGAAAAAGATTTTCGACCAGGCCGCATGCCACGGACTCCACCTGGCGCTGGCCGAGTTGCCGTCGCGCTTCTTTCGCGCTTCCGCTCCTAGCATCAACTGGGATCAGGAGCGCGTCACCTGCCTGCGCTCGGTGATGATGAAGCCCGAGCATCTCGACTGGCTGAACCGCATCTGGACGATTCTTTCGACGGCTGCTGACGAATCCCGCCGCTCCGCGTAGCGGCGTGTGCCCATCCCTGCGCTACACTTCCCCGCCATGCCCGGTCCGGCTATCTCCAGCGTAGAGCCCCGGCGCTGCCCGCTATGCGCGCGCGACAACGCTGCCTCCGTTCGCCTTCCCTATGCGGAGGATCCATGGGTGTTGCGGCAGTGCGCGGGTTGCGGACTGGTGTATCTGGAGAATCCGCCGCCGCAACAGGAACTGGAAACAGATCTCGCTTGGGAGAAGACCTTCCACGAAGAGCGCCAGCGACGGCGCGAGCGCGAGCCCGTATTCCAGCGCCTGGGCGCAGTGGTGAATTTTCTGCGGATGCGCGTTTTCAAGCGCGACCGGCTTTCCGCACTGGCACGGCGCTATTTCCCGCCTGGGCGCATCCTCGACGTGGGCTGCGGCGACGGCTCAGCCCTCGCACGCCTGCCCGCCGGGTACGTCCCCTTCGGCATCGAAGTGTCGAAGGAACTGCACCGCCTCGCCGAGGAGAAATTGTCGCCGCGCGGAGGCCGTTGCCTCCGTGCCGACGCGCTCAGCGGTATGCGCGAGTTTCCGGACGCTTCCTTTGAGGGCGTGGTGATGATGTCCTACCTCGAGCACGAGCCCAATCCGCGCCCGGCTCTCGAACAGGCAGCGCGCCTTCTGAAGCCGGGTGCGCGGCTGGTGATCAAAGTCCCGAACTATGAATGCTGGAACCGTGCAGTCCGCAGAGCCCGTTGGTGCGGCTTCCGCTCCCCCGAACACGTGAACTACTTCGCTCCCGACCTGCTCCGCCGCCTGGTCACCGAGTGCGGCTTCCGCGTCTGTCAGTTCGGCTTTTTGGACCGCCTGCCCACCAGCGACAACATGTGGATGGTGGCGGAGAGGCCGCGTTAACCACGCGTTTATCCGCCCGACAGCCTGAAGGCCCTGAAAAATTCCCTGCAAGCCCGCGTCTTGCGTGCGTTCTTCCCTCGTACGGGAGGCATGTATGCAGCGCACGCTGATTACCTTGGTAATGCTCCTTGTGGTCGCGACCGCCGTAGCCGGCAACCCGCCCATCACGCAGGGCTCGCTCGAGATCCTGGGCAAAGACGGCAAGTCCGCCGGCGTCTGTCCGCTCAAGCAGACCAACGTTAAGGCCGAAATCTCCGGCTTTCTGGCCCGGGTGAATGTCACCCAGGAATTCTGGAACCCATCGCAGGAAAAGATCGAGGCGGTCTACGTTTTCCCGCTGCCGCAGAACGCCGCGGTGGACGACATGACGCTGCAGGTCGGCGACCGCACCGTCAAAGGGCTGATCAAGCGCCGCGAAGATGCGCGCAACCTCTACGAAGCCGCGCGCCGCGGCGGACAGGTAGCCGCTCTGCTCGACCAGGAGCGCCCCAACATCTTCACGCAGTCGGTCGCCAACATCCTGCCGGGCGAACGCGTGCTGGTGACCATCAGCTATGTCGAGCTGCTCAAGTACGAAGAGGGCGCCTACGAGTTCGTGTTTCCCATGGTGGTCGGCCCGCGCTACATCCCTGGCAACGTCGCCATCGGTTCCAAAGGTGGAGGCTGGTCACCGGACACCGACCGCGTTCCCGACGCTTCCCGCATCACCCCTCCCGTAGCTCCCAAGGGAACGCGCGCCGGACACGACATCTCGATCCAGGTTGAACTGGACGCCGGTGTCCCCATCCAGGAGTTTCGCTCCATTTCCCACGAGATCTACTTTGACCGCACCAGCCCGCATAGCGCGCGCGTGAACCTGCGCCGCGAACGCGTGATTCCCAACAAGGACTTCATCCTGCGCTACGACGTATCCGGCGGCCGCATCGAAGACGCTGTTCTGGTGCACAAGGCGTCGGCCGCGCGGCCCAAGGACCTGCGCTCGGGCGGTTTCTTCACATTGATTCTGCAACCGCCGGACCGTATCCCTGAGTCTGAGATCACGCCCAAGGAAATCGTGTTCGTGCTCGACACCTCGGGTTCCATGTCCGGTTTCCCCATCGAGAAGGCCAAGGAAGCCATGAAGCTGGCGCTCGAAGGCATGCACTCGAACGACACTTTTAATCTGATCACTTTCTCCGGCGATACCCACATCCTGTTTCCGGAGCCGGTGCCGGCGACGCCCGCGAATTTGAAGCTGGCCCAGCAGTTCCTCGCCAGCCGCTCGGGTTCGGGCGGCACGGAGATGATGAAAGCAATACGCGCCGCGCTCGATCCTTCGGATTCGCAGGAACACCTGCGCGTGGTCTGCTTTATGACCGACGGTTACGTGGGCAACGACATGGAGATCATCGGCGAAGTGCAGAAGCATCCCAACGCGCGCGTGTTCAGCTTCGGCATCGGGTCCAGCGTAAACCGCTTCCTGCTCGACAAGATGGCCGAGGCCGGCCGTGGCGAAGTGGAGTACGTCGCGCTCAACGACGACGGTTCAGCCGCAGCCCACCGCTTCCATGAACGCGTGCGCACGCCGTTGCTTACTGATCTGGAGATCGAGTGGAACGGCATCCCCGTGGCCGACGTGTACCCCAAGCGCCTGCCCGACCTGTTCAGCGCCAAGCCGGTGATCCTCACCGGGCGCTACGGCGTGCCGACGAAGGGGACCATTCGCCTGCGCGGCAAGCGCGCTGGAGAGGCATTTGTGCGCAACATCCGCTTGGACCTTCCTGGAACGGAGCCGGAGCATGACGTGCTGGCCACGCTTTGGGCACGGCAGCGCATCGACCACCTCATGGCGCAGGATTGGAACGGCGCTCAGCAGGGCAACATGCAGAAGGCCCTGCAGGAGCAGGTGACCGACCTCAGCCTGCAATTCCGCCTGATGACGCAGTTCACTTCCTTCGTTGCAGTGGAGGAGATGGTGGTCACCGATGGCGGCGAGCCGCGCACCATCCAGGTGCCGGTGGAGATTCCCGAGGGCGTGAGCCACGAGGGCGTGTTCGGAGAGCGCCAAGAGGTGAAAGTCGCTCAGTTTGGAAATTTCTCACAGAAGATGCGGCGACAGTCCTACGGCGTTGGCGGAGCTGGTGTCGGCTATGCAGGCACAATGCCCAGCAGCCAGCCTGCGCCTCCGCCGGTGCATTCGCAGACGACCACGCGCGAGGCGGCTACGGTCGCCGATGTCAAAGACGAAGAGAACGGCAGAATCGACCGCCCCGGCATGGCCAAGCTCGACCGCGACCGTGCCGTGCGCGAAGCCAAGCTGGCTCCGGGCCTGCTGCGAGCGATGAAGTGCCTGGAAGCGGAGACCGTGCGCCCGCACTTGCAGGGTCAGAAGAAAGCCTGCAAGATCGGCCGCGATATGAAACTCGAAGTCCAGATCTGGCTGGCGGACAAGTCCGCCAAGACTCTGGGCGAACTCAAGGCGCTGGGCTTTGAGGTCATGGCGGAATCCAAGGCTACGAGGCTGCTCATCGGACGCCTGCCGGCATCCAAGCTCGCGGCACTCATCCGGATGGATGCGGTACAGTACGTTGCGCCGCAGGAAGCAGCAGCGCACTGATCAGTACTGAATGTGTGGGGGCGGGTCTTTAACCCGCCCCGCCCCGGCTCCAAGGGCCGGGTCTACACCAGAGGAAAACGATGAAGAGGATCATTCTCGGTTTCTCGGCTTGGTTGGTCGTGCTCGTTCCCGCGGCTTTCGCCGGCGACAACGCGCTCACCATTTACAACCAGAACTTTGCGGTCGTGCGCCAGACCGTGCCGCTCGACCTGAAGTCGGGCGTCAATACGGTGAATTTCACGGAAACGACCGCTCACCTCGAGCCGGAGTCGGTGGTCTTGCGCGATCCGCTGGGCAAGTACCGGTTGCAGATCCTGGAGCAGAACTACCGCTCGGATCCCGTGTCACAGCCGCTTCTGCTCTCGCTCTTTGAGGGCAAGACCATTGATTTTCTCGCCCAGTACAAAGACCGGCAAGAGATCGTGCGCGGCAAGATCATCCGCTCCGGGTATGTGCCCCATCAGGCGGGATGGCAGCGCTACGGCCAGCAGTACTACCAGACCCAGATGGCCTACATGCAGGGCGGCGCCGGCCAGCCCATCATCGAAGTAGATGGCAAGCTGCGCTTCTCGCTGCCCGGACAGCCGCTGTTCCCGGCATTGGGAGACGACACCATCCTGAAGCCGACGCTGACCTGGCAACTGGAGACGGACCGCGCGGGGAAGTTCGACGCCGAGCTTTCC
>JBOGLL010000313.1:0-6542 GCA_050746065.1 Terriglobales bacterium
GGGTGGATACACCCTCCAAGCGCCAGTTGATCGCCGCCAACAAGTCGGTGCCGGAGATCCGCGAGTACATCGGCGCCGATTCCCTCTCCTACCTCTCACTCGACGGCATGAAGCGCGCCTGCGGCGAGGGCGAAAAGACCACGTATTGCACCGCCTGCTACACCGGCAACTATCCCACGGCCTACGTGGACGTGCTGCTGGAAGATGTGCAGCCAGCCGCGGTCGAGAAGAAGGCGTAGTCCTTTCATGGCTTTTCGGTGCTTGACATCCTGCGTTTCCATGATGTATGATGTGTTCATCCAACATCCAGGGAGGCATGACCATGTTCGACACCGTTTGGCAAAACATCCAACGCCGGGCAGGTGAAACCTTCCACCAAGTCAGAGGAAAAGCCTTCCAGTACGAGGCTCACCAAGGCTACCTGAAGCTCTCCACCACCAATCGGAACATTTCGCGAAGCGATTTTGAGAAGGCATTCGCCCATCGGCCGCTGAGAAGCGTGCAGCAGATCAACGGCTTGGGGGTGCAGGGTCCGTCTTATGTCTTTGCAATTCTGACTGACCCGCGCATCGCGGGCAACGGAGCGCAAGCCGCCAAGGCTGAGGGCAGCCCGCACGGGCGTGCCTCCGGAACTGATGCTAAGACCACCGTCAAAGTAGCCGATGAGATTTGGGTTGCAGCCGCCCTTCTGCACCAGGAACATCCCGAGTGCCCTGATTTTTCCGTCGCTGAAATCGTTCAGCGGGCAATAGTGGAGAATCTTGCCGGCGGCTTCCGCCCTGGGTTGCAGGTTCATGCCGCGCAACACTGCGTCGCCTCGAAGCCCCCAAATCCTTCATCCACGCGGCATCGCATCCTTTCTGAAACGTCGCGGGGGCGTCGGCGCCTGTTTCGACACGGTGACCCGTTTCACCCCGGCAGAGCGAGCGGAAAGACTCTTCCAACACGCGATCAGCTGCCGTTCTCACACCGTCATCTTGTGGACTGGTACGAGGCCGTCTATTCGAAAGGCGGAGCAACTCGTGCCGCAACCGGACGTCCCCAGGGAATTTCGGGGAACGATTTTGTGGCGCGACTGCAAACCATCCCGGAGGATGACCTTCGCCGGATGGAAGAGGCGATTCAGGACTGCGAGCGGGTGGATTTGAATGAGTGGTAGCGTTCTGCTGGACACGAACATCGTTATCGCAGCCTTCCGGCAGGAGCGACGGCTCACGCGACGCTTGGCGGAATGCCCACGGCTATTCCTACCCAGCATTGTCCTGGGGGAGCTTTATTACGGCGCCTTCAATTCGGCCCGGCTCCAGGAGAATCTGGCCCGAATTGAGAACCTCGCTCCTGAATCCACTGTCCTCGTTTGTGACAAGCAAACGGCTGAGCACTATGGACGCATCCGAAAATCGCTGCGGCATAAAGGAACACCTCTTCCCGACAACGATGTCTGGATCGCGGCCACCGCTCAGCAACACGGTTTGACCCTGATCAGCCGTGACCAGCATTTCCGTGAGATCGAAGGTCTTTCTCTGGAGGCGTGGTAGCAACGTAGCCTGCAAGAGACACGGGTCTCCCGGCGCTGATGTTCCTCACTTCCGCGCCGCCACCACCCTCGGTATCCCCTGCAGATCGCGCGCCACCCTTACCTCGCTCCAGCCCGCGAGCAACGCCCGCACCGCGTCCTCGATCGAGTAGCCGATCTCCATCACCAGCCAGCCACCGGGCTTCAGGCGCTCCTTCGCCTGCGGGATTAGGCGCTGGTAAACTTCCAGCCCTTTTTCGCCGGCGAAAACTGCCACCCGCGGTTCGAATTCGCGCACCTCGCGCTGCACTTTTTCCGGCTCGGCTTCGCCGACATAGGGAGGATTCGAAACCACAAAATCAAACATCGTTCCCGCCGGAAGCGCCGCCAGCAGATCGCTCTGCTGAAATGCGACGCGCCCGCCCAACTCCAGCCGCGCCGCGTTGGCGCGCGCGATTTCCAGCGCCGCTGGGGAAATATCCAGGGCGTGGATCTTCGCGTCCGGCAACTCTTTCGCCAGGGCCAGCGCAATGCAGCCTGACCCTGTGCCCACATCCACGATTCGCAGCACTCTGCTAGGGTCTGATGGGCGCGCCAGTTCCAGAACTGTCTCGACCACATGCTCGGTCTCCGGACGCGGGATCAGCACCGCCGGCGAGACGATGAGGTCGAGCCCCCAGAATTCCTGGTGTCCGGTGATGTATTGCGAAGGCTTACCGCGGGCGCGCTCGGCCAGCGCCTCGTCATATCGAGCGGCTTCGGCTTCGGTCAGTTCGCGTTCTGGATGGGCGTAGAGAAACGCCCGATCGCACGCCAGCACGAACATCAGCAGCACTTCGGCGTTCATGCGCGGGGAGCCCACACGCGCTGCCTCCAGCCGGTCTATCGCCGAATTCAGTGCCTGGCGAAGCTGCATAGAGAATGCAAAATTCAAAATGAAAAATGCAAAATCCAGCGCTCTCGACCAGGACCAGTCTTTTGCATTTTTAATTTTTCATTTGGCATTTACTTGCCGGCTTCCAGAGTGATCAACCACAGCGAAGAGCCGCCGTTGCTGCGGCAATAGAGCAGAGAGCGGCCGTCGGGCGAGATGGTGGGTTCTTCCAGGAAGAGCCCGGACTCGGGGAATCTTGTGACGGGTTGCATAACGCCGCCGCTGGCCGGGATGCGATAAATATTGCGATGACTGGGCTGCACGTAGATCCACTTGCCGTCGGGGGAGTAGAAGGCGTGCCGCATGCGCTCGTGGCCGAAGGTAAGCTGCTCTTCCTTGCCCCCTTCGGCGGGCATCCTCCAGACCTGCATGGCGCCGTCGGCGGTGGAGGCGTACAGCACCTGGCGTCCGTCGGGCGACCATACCAGAGGCGACTTGTCGGAAGGCGAGGAGGTGAGCTGGCGCGATTGCCGGGTCGCCAGCTTCACTTCGAAGAGCTGCAGGTGCTCCCCGCTGCGCGTCTCGTACAACAGCTTGCTTCCATCCGGCGAAATCTGATTCCCTCCCAAGTTCTTCGTGGGCGGGACCAGTTCGCTGGCCTCGCTCCCGTCCACTGCCAGCAACCACAGCGACGTCTTACCGTCGGCACTGATGGGAGTCATGGCAATCTTGTGGCCGTCGGGTGACCAGTAGGGAAGGCTGACATTCTGGTAGCCGGTCGGAACCGGCAATTTCTGCAGATGCCCGCTGGCAATTTCCAGGATCCAGACTTCCTGCGGGCCCAGGCGATTGCTGGAATAGGCCACATGCTTCCCATCGGGAGAAAACGCCGGATAGCGGTCCAGCGCCTGCCCGCGGGTAAGGGGCTGCTCCGGCCCAGCCGGCGCGCCGCCTCCCGCCTGCAAGGGCTGGAGGGTGAGATTCATGGAGCCTTCCATCTCCGACACGGCCAGGCTGCGGCCGTCGCCGGAAACCGCCAGATCGCGCAGAATCCCGGTCATGACGCCGATGGTTTCCGGCGGCGCCTGCAAGCTGCCATCGTTGCCCACGGCCACCGATTCCAGGCGCGTTCCTCCCAGCGCGTCCCGCTTCAGGTAATAGAGCCTTCCGCCGGATGGAGCCCAGACGTGGGTGGAAGCGCTGACCAGTTCCTTCGGCTTCCCGCCTGCGGCCAGAGGCAACAGCAGGATCTTTTCCGGATCCACCGCACCCAGGCTTAGCCAGCGTCCATCTGGCGAATACTGGAGCTTCACCGCTTCCCATCGGGAGTCGTTGCCCGCCAGCAAAGTCTTGGCCTCGCCGCCCACAACCGGAATCTCCAGGACGGCACGGTGCCCCTCCTTGCCGCTCACGTAGGCGATGCGCTTGCCGTCGGGATGCCAGGCGGGGAAGTTGGCGTCCGTGGCCAGCCGCCGCGCCGGTCCGCCCAGTGCGGGCGCCACCCACAGGTCGCCACCGAAGGTGCGGAACTCCATGCCGAACGTGGCTCCGATCTTGATCATTCCGGTGCGCGAGGAGCGCGTGGAGACGAAGGCGATCCATTGCCCGTCGGGCGAAAAAGCGGGCTGATAATCCTGGCCGGGATCGTTGGTCACGTTCACTTCGTGCCCGCCCTCAATGCGGCGCACGTAGATCTCGAAATTGCCGCTGCGATTGGAAGCAAAGGCCAGCAGCTTGCCGTCCGGGGACCAGGTGGGCCATTCTGAGAGCCCGGGATCGTGGGTCAGCCGCGCCACCTGGCTGATGTGTGGAGCCTCCGCGCTTACGCTCTTGCCGGGGACGGATACCCACAGCGCCAGCGCCGCACCCACGGCCGCGCCTGCGGCGCCTGCAAGCCAAAGCAGCCTGCGTGAAAACCCTGTGCCGCGCTCTGTCTGCCCGACGGCCGCGGGTTGGGCTTGCATTTCTTCGATCTCCAGGCGCGCATCGGCAATGTCGTGCGTGCGGCGCTTGCGGTCCTTCTGCAAGCAGCGGCGCAACAGTCTGCGGATGCCGTCGGGCGTGCTCGGCGGCAGCGCGCCCCAGTCCGGCTCGCGCTCGATGATGGCAGCCAGGATGTCAGTAGGGGTCTCGCCTGTGAATGCCCGGCGGCCGCTCAGTGCTTCATAGAGCACGCAGCCGAAAGACCATACGTCGGTGCGCTTGTCCACCAGCTTTCCGCGCGCCTGCTCTGGACTCATGTAGGAAGCTGTGCCCAACACCAAACCGGCGCTGGTGCCTCCCAGGCTGGCCGTGGGCGAATCGGAATCGCTCCGCGACGAATCCTCCACCACCTGGCTCTTGGCCAGTCCGAAGTCCAGCACTTTCACCTGGCCTTCGGGCGTCACTTTGATGTTCGCCGGCTTCAGGTCGCGATGAATGATCCCCTTTTCATGCGCTGCTTCCAAAGCCTGCGCCACCTGGAGGCAAACGGAGAGCGCTTCGTCGAGTGGCAGGCGGCCGCGCGTGAGTCTCTGGGCCAGCGTTTCTCCCGGCACCAGTTCCAACACCAGGTGCACGGCGCCGTTCGACTCCTCCAGTCCGTAAATGGCCGCGATGTTGGCGTGGTTGACCGAGGCCAGAAGCTGCGCCTCCCGCTCGAATCGCGCCAGCCGTTCACCGTCCTGCTGAAACGATTCCGGCAACACCTTGATGGCGACGTCGCGGCCCAGGCGCGTATCGCGCGCGCGATACACCTCTCCCATCCCGCCCGCGCCGATGGCGGAAAGGATTTCGTAGGTCCCCAGCTTCGTGCCGGAGGAGATGGGCATGGGCTGGCGCGCATTATAACGCGTGCCTTACCTCACTCCGGTTCCCTTCCCGCCTCCGCAGCGTTACAATTTTCCGCCATGATGGGAAATCGCACATCCGAGGAGTGGGTGGCGCAATACGCCTCCAGCCACACCCATCCCGTCAATCGCCTGTGCCACACCCTCGGCATTCCCATGATCGTGCTCTCACTGATATTGGCGGTGGTGGCGTTGTTTCGACCCGGCTTCTGGATCGTGCCGCTGGCGCTGTTCCTGGTGGGATGGATCCTGCAGTTCGTGGGACACTACTACGAGAAGAAGCCGCCCGAGTTCTTCAAGGACCCGCGTTTCTTGCTGGTGGGCGTGCGCTGGTGGCTGGCCAAGATGCGCGGCAAAGCCTAGGCGATTGAATCACTGAATCATCGGATCATTGAATCATTTTCGCAAGCCCGATGTGCACCGAGCGGAAACGGGTCAATGATTCAATGACTCAATCTCTCAATGATTCAATGACGCAATCCACGCCGACGCACGCGCGCTGGACAATCCTTTCGTTCGTTTTCCTCATCAGCGTGGTGACGGTGGTTGACCGCGTTAACATCTCGGTTGCTGCCAAATACATCATGCCTGAATACGGCCTCTCGCAGGTGCAGATGGGGACCATTTTCAGCGCTTTTATTACGGGCTACACGGTCGGCTTCATTCCCGGTGGGTGGTTAGGCGACCGCTTTGGGCCGCGCCGAGTGTTGACCGGCGCGCTGGTGGCGTGGTCGCTCCTGACTGTGGTAACCGCGTGGGCGGGGGATATCTTCCTGACTTCTCTGTTCGGTGTGGTCGGCTCCTTTCTGTGCATCCGTTTTCTGTTCGGCATGGGAGAAGGACCGGCCTACCCGAACACGAATCAGCTGGCGGCCAATTGGTTCCCGCTCACAGAAAAGGCTTTGGCCACCTCGGTGTCACTGGCGGGTGTGGGAGTCGGGGCGATGATAGCTCCGCCGCTGGTCGCCTGGATTATGGTGGGGTGGGGGTGGCGCACTGCTTTTTATGTGACCGGGGTCGTGGGCATATTTGTTGCTGCTGCGTGGTACTACTACGGCCGCGACTATCCTGAGGAGCACAGTGCCGTCAACAGCGCAGAGTTGCAGTGGATCAGAGGAGACAGTGCTTTTTCCAATCCGCAATCCGCTATTCGCAATTCGCAATCGACCCCCACTCCCTGGCGTGCTCTGCTCAGTAGCCGGGACCTATGGTTGATGATTGTGAGCTACCTCGGTCTGACCTACATCGCCTACACCTTCGTCTCCTGGTTCTACCTCTACGTTGTCAACGAGTTGCACTTTAGTGTGCAAACCGGGGCCTGGCT
>JBOGLL010000314.1:0-6465 GCA_050746065.1 Terriglobales bacterium
CGAAAGCGGTGATTGCATCGAGGGCTGTGACGGTGAATGCTGCCACGCTATTGGCTCCCTCGCAGGAGCCGGGGGCTGGAGCATAACCAATGTCGCAGCCCTTTTAATTTTGCCCGCTTTTTTTCGAGTTCTCTCCGCCCCATACCGGAAGCGAATCTTCCTTGCTTTGCCGAGCAGGCCTTCTGTAGAGTTCACCCAGCAGAACACAACAAGCTGAGCAAGTTGGATTCTGCTGCTTCCGGGCCCCGCCTTACCATTTTGCTGTCCCACCCATGGAGGATTCGATGAAGGTCATTGCCCTTGCTCCTCTTCTGCTGTTTGCATGCCTGGCCAACGCCCAAGATTATCCCAAAGCAGAGATTTTCGGAGGATATTCCCATGTGCGGGTTGACACTCAGGAACTCGGTCCGCTAGTCACCTCGCTATGCAGTGATATTGATGCTGCTCTTCCGGGGAGCTGTCCTCCTGGCTCGGTAGGTGTGAATAACAGCTTCCATGGCTGGGATGCTGCCGCCGAAATCAATGTGAACCGTTGGTTCGGAGTCAAGGCCGACTTCAGCGGTCATTACGGCAAACTGATCACGGTGAGTGATCCCGTGCAGGCTGGTATCGACGCGCTTGGCATCACCAATCTTCCTCCGACCATCCGTTCCTATAGCTTCCTCTTTGGCCCCGTGTTTTCCCACCGCAGGAACAACACAAGGGCCTTTGCTCACGCTCTTTTCGGCGTGAACAAAATAGATACCGGCACCATCGGCCTTAGCAGTGTGGGACTGCCCGACGTCAGTTTCTCCGACGATGCATTCTCCATGGCTTTTGGCGGCGGGGTTGACGTGCGGGTGACCGACCGCTTCAACGTGCGGCTCGCACAGGTGGACAACGTGTACACCGGGCATGATTTCAGCCTCGGCGCGCCGGGAGTGGCTGCTCACCAGAACAACGTCCGGTTCTCGGCCGGAATTGTGATTTCGTTCGGCGGGAGGAAGGACGCACAGACAGCCCCGGCCCCGTCCTCTCCTCAGATCGTCGCGGGCGTAGAAATTCCTTCCCTGGGAGCCAAGGGTGTGGCCGCGAATCGCGGGATCGAATTGGTGGCGGTGCCTTCGGGCAGCCCAGCGGCCTTGGCCGGGATGCAGCCGCGGGACGTAGTCGTCGCAGTGGACAACCAGCCGGTCAGCACGCCAGAGCAACTGCAGAGCGCCTTGGCCGCAAAGACTCCCGGATCAGCCAAGCTCACCTACATGATTCGCGGAGCGTGGAAAGCGGAGAAAGTGATCGAATTGCAATAACTGCCCGCTGCGTCTGGCTTTTTCGACAATCATGGAAAGGGGGATGGAATGACAGGTAATACACCTCGACAGCAAGTGGAAGTTACGGATATCCGGATGCGGTTCGGCTCCATGGTAGTTTTCATGGTGAAGTGGGCAATAGCGTCCATTCCTGCGCTGATTATCCTGGCGATGCTAGGAGCTGTCATCTGGACAGGCGCAATCGGGCTTCTTTCATCCCCGGGGCGCCCTTCAACGCGAGTACCAGTTTCTAGTAGTGCGACGACCGGGACAAGCAATGTCGACGCATCCGATGAATCGGGGCGACTAAACGCCGATGAAGTGGCTTATCTCGCCAAGGTGCTGGTCAAGGATGTGAGTGTGGGCAAGTCTGTGCTGGGAGAAACGGGCATTTTCGGCGAGGTCAAGAACGCCGGAGATCGCGCTCTCAAGGAAGTTGAAATTACGATCTACTGCCTTGGTCCGGAAGGAAACCCTGTTTTTGAAAAGACTTATCACCCTGTTCTGGTCTCGGAATTCGGTTTCGGCAGGGAATCAAGCCAACCTTTGAAACCGGGATACAGCAGGACATTCGGCGTCAAGAAGGACGATGCACCATCTGATTGGACTAAGAAAGTGGATGTCAAGGTATCGAAGGTCAGGTTTCAATGAAGTGAGTGAAGAGAGCCGCGCGCCGAAATCCTGAATCCACCGCTGCGGACGGAGGAACCCCTGGAAACTCTGGCGGAAGCGAGTGGGAGTCGAACCCACCGACGACGGGACGAGCCCGCCGTCCGCCGGTTTTGAAGACCGGGAGAGTCACCGGACCCCATGCGCTTCCACAAAACAGTCGCTCGTCGTTGGTCGTTAGTCGTTACTCGGTAGTCGGCAGTAGATCCCTCGGGAGTTCGCCTGCGGACTCAGACGCCCGCACTACGGCTCAACCTTTTGCTTGCGGGTGGCGGCCAGGCGCTCGCTGGCCTTGCTGAGCGCCTGCTGCTCGGCTTCTTCGCGGGTTTCGGCCGACGCACGCGCCACCTGCACGCCCGGGGAGACGTTGTCCACTTTGCAGTAGTAGATCTTCCCCAGGCGATAGGTGACTACGTGCACCGGCCAGCCCGCCAGTTCCAGGTTGCGCTCGGCGTATTCTTCCGGCTTCATGCTCAGGCGACCTTGGCGGCGGCTGGGGCGGCGGCGCCCCGCTCCACGGGAGCACCTACAAGATTCCCCCATTCCGTCCAGGAGCCGTCGTAATTGGCTACGTTCCTGTAACCCAGCAGGTACTTGAGGACGAACCAGGTGTGGCTGGAGCGCTCGCCGATTCGGCAGTACGCGATCACCGGACTGGCGCCGTCCACGCCTTCTGAGGCGTAGAGGTTGCGCAGATCGTCAGCGGACTTGAAGGTGCCGTCGTCGTTGCAGGCCTTGCCCCAGGGGATGCTGCGAGCGCCCGGGATGTGGCCTCCGCGCTGGCAGGTTTCCGGCAGTCCAGGAGGCGAAAGCACCTCGCCGCTAAACTCCTGCGGACTGCGCACGTCGACAAGGGCGGCAGCGCGCTTGTCGCTGGCCGTCTGGGCCTGCGGCAGGAAGGCACGCAGTGAAAGGTCGGGCGCGGCGGCCTTGTAAGACGCGGCCTTCGCCGCCGGCACGTCGGTTGTGACCTCGCGCTGTTCGGCCAGCCACTTCTTGCGGCCACCGTTCATGATGCGCAGATCGAGGTGCCCGTAGATTCTTGCCTGCCAGAAGGCCCAGGCGGCGAACCAGTTGTTGTTGTCGCCGTAGAGGACGAGGGTGGTCTCAGGCGTGATGCCCGATTTGGCCATCAGCGCCTCGAAGTCCTCTTTGGAGAGGATGTCGCGGCGCACGGTGTCGGAGAGCTGGGTGTTCCACGCCCAGGCGATCGCGCCGGGCACGTGGCCTTCGTTGTAGGCGTTGGTGTCCACGTCCACTTCCACAACGCGGACGTTAGGGTCCTGGGCGTGTTCCAGTACCCACTGCGTGCTGACCAGGGTTTCGGGATGTGCGTATTCAGACATGGGGAACTCCTCCAATCGCGGAATGGATATTTGCCATGGTCCCGCCCCGCGGGACCATGATTCCAGCAGATGCGGCGGCCCCCAACGTGGATTCCGCATTTGCTTACGCAGGGAGCCTGAAAACGTGTGGGGTGAACCTACGCGCCGTTTACCGGCAACAACAGCGGCCGTGGAGCACTGGCAGGTTCCGCATCAGGTACCTAGAATAGGCGCGGCGGAAAACCCGTGTCAAACCGGAAGACGCCTTCCGTAGAGACGCAGCTTGCTGCGTCTAAGAGCCTTGCCAGCAGCATCTTTACAGCCAGCCCCAAGGAGGACCCGTGCGCCGCTATCCCTTCGTACAACTGGATGTTTTCACCGCGGTCCCTCTGGAGGGCAATCCGCTGGCTGTGTTCCCTGATGGCCGCGGGCTCGCCGACAAGGAAATGCAGGCCCTGGCGCGCGAGATGAACCTTTCGGAAACCACCTTCATCCTCCCTCGGGACGCCGCCATCGAACAGCAGCGCGGAGTCGAGGTGCGCATCTTCACTCCTGAGGAAGAACTGCCGTTTGCCGGCCATCCCACCCTGGGCACGGGCTACTTCCTCCACCTTCTGAGGAATCAACCTGAGATCCTGCTCGACCTGAGGGCGGGGGCCATCCCCGTTTCTTTCCGCAAGGATGCCGATGGCCGCATCTTCGGCGAGATGCGCCAGCTCGATCCTGAGTTCGGTTCCACGCATCCGGCGGAAGCCATTGCCCGGCTGGCAGGCCTCGACCCGGCCGACATGGACACTTCCCTGCCCATCCAGACAGTTTCCACCGGCGTAGCCTTCGCCATCGCGCCGGTGCGTTCGCTCAAGGCGCTGCAAAAGATACGTTTGGACTGGCCGCGCGCCGAAGACTATGCCGCCAAGACCGACGCCAAGTTCATCTTCTTCGTCAGCCGCGAGACCTCCGACCCTGCTGCCCGCGTGCAGGCCAGAATGATCTTCTACAACGGCGAGGATCCAGCAACCGGCTCGGCGTCGGGCTGCGCCGCCGCCTGGATGGTCCGCTACGGCCTGGCCCAGCCCGAAGAGTCGGTCCGCATCGACCAGGGACTCGAAATCAACCGCCGCAGCCTCATCCACGTCCGCGCCGGACGCGATGGTGACCGGGTGGTAAACGTTCGTGTGGGTGGCAATGTTGTGGAAATTCTCCGCGGCGAAGTGACGCTATAGTTCCGGCTGCGCGGGCAACTTCCTGTCGTTGCGCGCAAAACTCTGTTTCGCGCTCGTCAAAAGAAATCCACCGCATGTTGTTGCGCGCGGTACTTTACACGGCGCTGCGCGGCTCGTAGTATGCGCCATCGTTCAGGCAGCAGCAGCGTTCGAACAACCGTCCGCAAGGCGGGTGAAGAGCAAGGCTTCTGTCCAGGCTATCCCTGACATTTTTGGCACCTTATGAAGCCCAAGAGAACCATTCTTTGCGTTGACGACAATGAGCAGTCGCTGTCCATCCGCAAAGTGGTGCTCGAGACCCGCGGCTACCGCGTGCTGGCCTGCACCGGCGGCGCCGCCGCCTTCGAGGCCTTCTGTCAGGGCGGCGTGGACCTGGTGCTGACCGATTGGGTAATGCCCGATATGGACGGCGCCGCGCTGGTCGAGAAGATCAAAGCCCTCTCCCCGCAGACTCCGGCCATCCTGCTCTCGGGCAAGGTGAAGGTCTATCCTAAAGAAACTTCTGCGGATTTGTTCCTGCCCAAAGGCGCGCACGAGCCCATGGAACTGTTGGAGCGGGTGCGTCAGCTTCTGGTGCGCAAGCGCGGACCCAAGCGGTCAACGCCGTTGCCGCCCACCGCAGCCCCGCGACCCGGGTCACCGCGTCCCATGGTAGGCGTAGCCTAAGAGACGGCCGGCGGTCCACATCTCCGCTTCCTCACGAAGGCAACCACATCTGCCCCCAGTTGGCAGACGTGGGTTTCGTGATTTCGTTCCAGTTCTGGTGGAGTGCAACTGGTGGACCCTTCAGCCCCACCGCTGTATTGAGCGGGCAGCACTTACCTGAAAAAATGGGCGAGTTCCACACTTCGCACATCGCACCTCACACATCGCACCTCATCCTGAACCGCGGTTCATGTAATAATCGTTCGATTCCATGCCCCCCATCATCCAGGCAGAGAAGGTCACCAAGACCTACCGCGTCGGCAAAGTGGACGTCCCGGCGCTGACCGGCATTTCTCTGGCCGTGAATCCGGGAGAATTCGTCAGCATCGTGGGGCCGTCGGGCAGCGGGAAATCCACGCTCTTCTACATCCTGGGAGGACTCACGCGGACCACATCGGGACGGGTGCTGATCGACGGTGAAGACTTCGCGCAACTTTCCGACGCCGAACTCACGCGCATGCGGCGGCGCAAAATCGGCTTTGTGTTCCAGAAGTTCAATCTGCTGCCCACCCTGGATGCGCGCTCGAATATCACTATCGCGCAGGACATTGCCGGCGCGAACGGCTCGGCCGATCCGGCGCACTTCGATCGCATTGTGAGCATGCTGGGAATGGCGGGCAGACTGGAGCACCGCCCGTCGGAAATGTCGGGCGGCGAACAGCAGCGCATCGCGCTGGCGCGCGCTCTGATCAACAAGCCCGCTATCGTGCTGGCCGACGAACCGACCGGCAATCTGGATTCGAAGAACTCCGACATCGTCCTCGGCATGCTGCGCCAGTCCAACAAGGAACTGGGTCAGACCGTGCTGATGATCACGCACAATCCGGAAGCGGCCACCATCGGCGACCGCATCCTGCACATGCGCGACGGCCACCTGGTCCCCCCCGACGAAGACCCGCAGTGGAAGCACCACGAACTGCCTACGTCGTAGCGCCTCGGCTCCGCCACACCACCACCAGATTCACCCCAAGCAACACGGCGGGAGCCAGGTACAGGAGTCCCCAACCGGGATTGACCAGTTTCATGGCGGCGTCCGCGGTCATCTCCACCAGGTAGGCACGCGAAAGGTTGGGCAGCGCGATTAGCGTCAATTGTCGCGCGGCTGGTTGGCCGCCAACTGGCGGAGCCGCGCGGTTAGTGCTAATCTTCTTCTTCCGGAAGGCACCGGAATGGCCAGCACCCCTTTGCAAACGCCCACGGCTTCCCATGGCTCGAGCGGCCTGCCCGTCCTGGTGTTTGTCCAGGGGACGGAGC
>JBOGLL010000315.1:0-6265 GCA_050746065.1 Terriglobales bacterium
ACTGCTGCCGCAGAAGATAAGGCCATACGTGACGTCGTTCTTTCCGGCCGGGGCGCTGTCCGGCGGGGGTTAGCAATCACTGCCAAAATGGCTGGACTCTCGGGTTTCTCATCCGCGTCCGGACCCGCGCCCGGTCCTGCTCACGGAGGAAACTCCAAAACCTCTGCGCTTCCGGCGCCGCGCGGCGCAAAACGGCCCGTCATGCCGCGCTGCCGCGGAGCGTCCTACGAACCTCGCTGTCAATCTCTCGCTTGAGAACAGTGCAGGTTTACGCTGCGCACGCTGCCTGAAGCTGGGTTGCATCCTACCACGAAACTTTTTTGTCGCGGCGAAATCGTTTCCCTCGCGTTGCGGTTGTAATGACGGGAACGGGAATCTGTCAAGTGGCTAGTTTGCCAATGCTGCACGGCTGGTGCAGCAGCGGAGCCGCACGCGCTGATTTGCCGGGCCTCCGATGCGGAATGTATACTGCTGGTTCCGATCCGGATCAGGAATCCTTCATGCCCAAGCGCACTTTCCAACCCAACCGCCGTCACCGCTCGAAAACGCACGGCTTTCGCAGCCGTATGAAGACCAAGGGCGGGCAGGCGGTGCTGTCGCGCCGCCGGGCCAAGGGACGCAAGCGCGTCTCGGTGAAGCCCGGCTTCCGCGAGTAGAGAGAGATTGACTTCCGGCTGTGACCCTCGCCCGTGGACCTCGGAACGCCGTCCGGTTTCCGCGTTCGGCGCGGCTGCTGCGCCGCTCCGACTTCGAGCGCGTGTACCGTGGGGGGAAGAAGCACTTCACGGGCAGCATGACGGTGTTTTTTCTGCGCCGCGACCCGGCGCAAGGCGGGCCGCGCATCGGCCTGACCGTAGGCCGCGCGCTGGGTGGAGCTGTAGTTCGCAACCGCATCCGCCGGCGCATGCGCGAGGCGGTGCGGCTCTCACTCGGCGGATTGCGCGATCCCGTGGATCTCGTCCTGCATCCGCGCAAGTCGGTGCTGGAGGCGGATTTTGCGGTGCTGTGCAGCGAAGTGAGCGGCGCGTTTGCGGCGGTTGCGGCCAAGCTCGCCGGCAAGGCCCGGGCCGGAGGAAGCTGAGTTCCCTATGAAGTGGCTGGTCACAGGAATACTGCGCGCGTACAAGCGGCTGGTTTCTCCTCTCCTCCCGCCGGCCTGCCGCTACGTGCCCACCTGCTCGGAGTACGCGCTGGAAGCGGTGGAGCGGTACGGAATGGTGTGCGGCGGCATCCGGGCGCTGGGACGCATCCTGCGCTGCCATCCTTTTGTGCGCGGCGGCTACGACCCGGTACCTCAGGGGCTGAAGCCCGGGGTGTTGGGGAGCCGGATGCGGCACGGCTGAAGCCGTGCCCTTTCAAAGAAAACTACATTGAGCGACTTCCAAAATCCTCAGCAAGACCCGGGCATGGAGCGGCGGCTGCTGCTGGCCTTCGCGCTGACGTTTCTGGTCATCGTGCTATCGCAGCCTCTGATCAACCGTTATGCGCGTGCGCCGCAGGCGGAGCCGGCTGCGACCCCGGCCGCACCCGCGGTCCAGCCGGCGGCCGCTACTCCCTCCGCGGTCACCTCCAGCGCCGGCCCGGTGGCAACGCCGCCCTTGCCGCCGGAAATCAGACAGGCGAACGCGGAATCGCTGATCGTGGTGGAGAACGACCTCTACCGCATCACCTTCACCAACCGCGGCGCGCAGGTGAAGTCCTGGGTGCTGAAGAAATACAAGGACCACAAGGGCCAGCCGCTGGAACTGGTGCATGCGCAGGCCGCATCCCAATACGGGCATCCGCTCTCGCTCTGGACCTACGACAAGGAATTGCGAAAGAAACTTGGCGAGGTGCTTTACGTGCCGGAGTGCGAACCGGTTCCGCCAAACGGACTGAAACCCGTGGGGGGGCAAGCCGAAACCACGCCTGCTGTGCTGTGCAGTCCTTCGGCGCCCGCCGAGGTCGCCTTCGAGTATGCGGACGGCGAAACGCGTGTGCGCAAAAGCTTCCGCTTCGATCATTCCTACGTGGTTGAAGTCGAGACCGAAACCACCTTCAAGGGCGCGACGATACCGGCCTATCCGGCGTGGCCGGCGGGATTTGGCGATCAACACTTGCCCATCGAGTACGCGGCCACACACATCGTCGTACGGAACGGCAGCACCATCCAGCGCCTGGAGGCCAAGAAAGTCAGCGGCGGTAACACCATGAACGGGCCCTTCCACTGGGCGGGCGTGGCCGGCCAATACTTCGGCGCCGTGTTTCTGCCGGAGGATCCGCAGAACGCGGTCATGGTGACGCTGCACGAAGCGCTCGACATCCCCAACAATCCGGAAAAACCCGAACCCGGCAAGACGACGAAGGTGGACGTGCTGGGCGTAGCTTTGGGAAGCAACCAGGCGTCTATCCGCCAGCGGGTTTTCGTCGGGCCGAAGGCGGTGGACGTGCTGCAAGCGGTCCAGGCTTCGCTCACGCCCGACGAGCGCAAGCTGCTGGGCGCGGATGCGAAAGGACCTGACCTGGAGCCTCTGGTGGATTTCGGAGAGTACCTGGGCTTCATCGCCCGCCCCATTTTCCTCTGGCTCAAGTGGACATACGAGCACTGGGCGCCCAATTGGGGACTCTCCATCATCATCCTGACCGTCATCATCAACATCGCGCTGTTTCCCCTGCGGCTTTCCAGCATGAAGTCGGCGCTGAAGATGCAGAAGATCGCGCCGCAGATGCGCGCCATCCAGGAAAAGTACGGCAAGTACAAGTTCAACGATCCGCGCCGCCAGGCCATGGGCGAAGAACAAATGGCGCTCTACAAGAAAGAGGGCGTGAATCCGGTGGGCGGCTGCGTGCCCATGCTCCTGCAGGTGCCCTTCCTGTTCGCCTTCTATACCGTGCTCACGGTTGCGATTGAACTGCGCCACGCCCCCTGGCTGTGGATCAAGGACCTGTCGGCTGCGGATCCCTACTACCTGCTGCCGGTGGGGTTCGTGGGCAGCATGTTCGTGTTGCAGAGACTGACGCCCCAGGGCACCATGGATCCGATGCAGCAGAAGATGATGAACATCATGATGCCGGTGATGCTGGGCTTTGTGAGCATCAACCTGGCTTCCGGACTCTGCGTGTATTGGTCGGTGGGCAACCTGATCAGCATCGTGCAGCAACTGGTAGTGAACCGTACCGCGTTCGGCCGTGAGGTACGGGCTGAGATCGAAAAGCGGGCCGCGAGAAAGAAATAGGCAGCAGCGTATAATTTGCTGCCGACGAAACGACTGACGACCGAAGCATGTCCATTCCCGACAAAATCGCAGCCGCCCGCAAGATCGAAGAGTTCCTTCAGGGCCTGGTGACGACGGGCGGCTTCCGCCTGCGTTACCGCATTGTGGTGGATCCGCCGATCGCCGAGAACCGCGACTGGGAGCATCCCGAGATCATGGTGGACCTCTCCGGGCCGGACAGTTCCCTGCTGCTCGAACGGGGAGGCGAATTGCTGCGAGCCCTGGAGCACGTGGCCGTGCGCATCCTGCACCTGGAGTCGGAGGAACACGAGAAAGTCAGCTTCGACTGCATGAACCACAAGGCCCTTCGCCTGGAAGAATTGAAGCTGGCGGCGGGCGTGGCCGCCGAGCGCGTGCTCAAGACGGGACAGCCCTATCACTTCGGGCCCATGTCGTCGCGGGAGCGACGCGTGCTCCACCTGGCGCTACGCGATTTTCCCGACCTGCGCACCGAGAGCGCGGGCGAACCGCCGCGCCGCGGGGTGGTCATCTATCCCAAGAACTACACACCTCCCAAGGCTACCCTGCCGTCGTTCAGCCTGCGCCGGCGGCGCTAGGTTCAGCACTCTTCTATTGAACCGCAGCCCGCTCCGCGCTACCTTCGCATCCAGAGCAGACCTTGAGCAGGAGGAGTGACGCAATGTCCGCCGACGCAGCCATGCTGGCCGAAGTGCACTTGTTTTCTCTGCTGGACGAACAGGAACGGCGAACGCTGGCCGGGATCCTGGAGACCAAGCATTTCGACAAAGGTGACACACTCTTCTCCTTCGGCGATGCGGGCGATTGCCTCTACGTCGTGCGCTCCGGTCGCGTCGAGGCCTACGTGGAAAACACCGAAGGAGAAAAGATCGTGCTGGCGGCCATGGAAGCGGGCGAACTGGTGGGCGAGATCTCACTCTTCGACGGCGGCGCGCGCACCGCTTCCGCGGTCGCGGTAGACGATACAGAGACGCTGGTTTTCGATCGCGATCACCTGCTGGAATTCGTCACGCACCATCCTTCGGCCGCACTCGACCTGCTGACCATCATGGGGCGCCGCCTGCGCGCCACCGACGAAATGCTGCGCTCGCGCGTTTCCCGCAACCTGAACGAAGAGGAAGAAGAGCGTCTCACCTTCGGTCAGCGCGTGGCCGACCGCGTGGCCAGTTTTGGCGGCTCCTGGACCTTCATCATCCTCTTTATGGCGCTGCTGAACGTGTGGATGGCCGTGAACTTCTACCTCGACAAGCAGGCCTTCGATCCCTTTCCCTTCATCCTTCTCAACCTGGCGCTCTCCACGCTGGCCGCACTGCAGGGGCCGGTGATCATGATGTCGCAGAACCGCCAGTCTGCCAAAGACCGGCTGAAGGCCGACCTCGACTACCAGATCAACCTCAAGGCGGAGCTGGAAGTGGCGCAGCTCCACGGCAAGATCGACCGCATCTATGAACAGATGCAGGCCAGCTTCGCCAAAATGGAGCGGGAAAAGCGGGCCGCGGACCCGGGACGCAATACGATGATCTAGTTCCGAGGGCAGAGTTCAGAGTGCAGAGTAGGGCGTTAGCTACTGTTCTGCACTCTGTACTCACGGGAGACGTCATGCTACGAGGCAAGAAAGTTGCGGTCATAGGACTGGGCAAGCTGGGTGAGGCCCTGGTCACCGGCCTGCTGCGCCAAGGCGAGCAGCAGCGCGGAGATATTTCCGGAAGCGTGGGACATGAACGTTCCCTGGCTCGGGTGCGCGAGAACCTGGGCATTGAAGCCACGCTCGACAATCGTGCAGTTGTCCAGGGGCGTGACATCGTTCTGCTGGCGGTGAAGCCGCAGAACATGGACCGCGTGGTGCGCGAGATCGCGTCCATGATCACCCCGCAGCAACTGGTGATCACGGTGGCGGCGTCGGTCTCCACCGGCTACGTCGAAGAGCGCCTGGGCGCCGCGGTTCCCGTGGTCCGCGCCATGCCCAACACTCCTTGCGTCCTGAACGCCGGTATGACGGTGCTGTGCGGTGGACGCCACGCCCAGCCGGAACATCTGGCCACGGCGGAAGCCATTTTCAAATGCGTGGGCGAGACGGTTTTTCTCGACGAGTCTCTGATGGACGGCGTCACCGGCCTTTCTGCCAGTGGCCCGGCGTATCTCTATGTGGTGATCGAGTCGCTGGCCGAAGCAGGCGTGAAGCTGGGCATCCCGCGCGAGACGTCCACCTTGCTGGCGGCGCAGACCATGCTGGGCTCGGCGCGCATGGTCCTCGAGTCCAAGGCGCATCCCGCCATGCTGAAGGATATGGTCACCACGCCTGCCGGCTGCACCATTGACGGGCTGCTGGAACTCGAAGAGGGCAAGCTGCGCGTCACCTTGATCAAAGCGGTGGTGCGCGCCGCGGAGCGGGCGAAGGAACTGGTGCACGGGAAGTAACAGATTGACGATTGATGATTGCTGATTGACGATGGAAAAAAGGAAGATTGCACCGCCCATTTGCCGCTCCTTCGTCATCAGATCCTCGCCAACGCGCGGGAGGACCTGCTTTTCAATCCGCAATCGGCAATCTGCAATCGTCAATTTACAGTTTCTCCGCCTGCACCGTACCATCGAGTCTGAGAGATGACGCCCGTCCTCGAGCTGGACCGCAGCGCCCGAAAAACCACGCTTCGCCGGCATGAGAAATTCCGCTGCCGCTTCCTTTCGGCGGACCGCGACCTGCTCGTCTACCTTCCGCCCGGATACGACGACAACCCGCGGCGGCGCTATCCCGTCTTCTACCTGCAGGATGGGCAGAACTTGTTCGACCCGGCAACGGCGTTCGTGCGCGGGCGCGACTGGCGCGCCGACGTGATCGCCGACCGTCTGATTCGCGCGCGCGCCATCGAGCCGCTGATCCTGGTGGGCATCGAGCACGGTGGCGAGTGCCGCCTCGACGAATACACGCCCACGGAAGATCGCCGCCGCGGCGGCGGCGGCAAAGCCGACCTCTACGGACAGGCGCTGGTGGAAGAGATCATTCCCTTCATCAATTTCCAGTACCGCACCCG
>JBOGLL010000316.1:0-10340 GCA_050746065.1 Terriglobales bacterium
AAGGGAAGTCCTTCACTCTCACCTCACGCGCCAAGGCTCCGGTGGGTTTTGTGGAAGGCAAAGGGAAAGTGGTTCTGGAGGCGGCGGGTAAGGAGACGCTGGTGAAGTTCTCCGGCGAAGTGAAGACGGGAGGCATGCTGGCCGCCGTCGGCGGGCGGCTGATCGAAGCCGCCGCAAAGAAGAACCTGAACGAGATGTTTGAAAATCTTGCCCGCGAAGTTAGGAAGCTCTAGGAAGTGATTCGGCTGGGAAATAATCAGGGTTTCGCCAGCGTGTTTCGCTGGCGAAACCCCGAGGGCAAGCGCTGGTGCCGCTTGCAAAATCAGTTCTGGTGATAGTGCGGGCCGGACATGGAAGCCTCGCCGCCCGGCGACTCCTCTGAGAACACCCAGTATTCGTAGAGCACGCCTTTGGTGCCGCGGAAGCGCATGCTGTGATTGGTGACCAGGTTGTAGTTGCTGAACAGGCCGCAGCAAGTGAACAGGACGTGACTGGTGGCCGGGATGTCGGTGGTCCAGCGAACGTCGAAGACGCCTCGCTTGCCGATCTTGACCGAGTACACGCCGGAAATCACAGGTGCCGTGGTCACCGGTCCGCCGGTGCAGGGATTGGCGGCCAGGTAGTCGAAAGCCGCCTTGGCCTGCACCAAGCCATAGCCGTAAGCGTTGTCCTTCCCAGCAGGACCAAGGTCTTGCGCCGTGGTGCGCAGCGCCTGGCGAATCTCGACGTTGGTGCAGGTGGGATAGTGGCTCCACACCAACGCAGCGACACCTGCGACGTGAGGAGTGGCCATGGAGGTGCCGTCCCAGCTTTCGTAGCCGCTGGCGGGTTTGGTCACCAGGCTGACCACGGTGCCGGGCAGTCCCATCTGGCTGGCCACGATGGATTGTCCGTCTTCCTGGCTCAGGCTGATGGCCGGAATCGTGCTGCTGTTGCCCGGGCCCAGCGTCCCCAGAAAGTTTCCGGACACGTTGTTGTAAATGACCGCGGCCACGCCTCCGCTGTTCTGGACGTTGCGCACTTTGTCGAAGAAGCTGATGTCGCCGCGTTCGCACATCACCACCTTGCCGCTCCAGGTGGCATTCGTACTGGTGCAGCGGCCTCCGCTGGCCAGTGTGCCGCTGGCGCCGCTGGAGCGCGCGGCGTTCTGCATCCAGTTACCCTGCCAGGTGGTGCCGTTCACGGTGAGCGTGTTGTTTTCCAGGTAGGGAACCGTGGAGAGCACACCTACGCCGGGCGCCGCCAGTTCCACCTGGTTGTTCTGCTGCGAGAAGCCGGCCACGACTTTGTTGCCGTCAATGGCGGCCACCGAAATCACCGAGCTGTACGAAGCAGGATACGAGTACGCGGTGCTGGCACCGTTTCCGGCGGCGGCAACGGAAAGCACGCCCGCAGCGTCAGCTTCATCAAAAGCGGCTTCCTCGAAGAAGTTGGCGTTCGGCCCACCCAGACTCATGTTCACCACGTTGGCGCCCGCCGCCCGGCATTTGTCGAGAGCGTCCACCAGCGTGGAGGAGTACGCCCACGTGCCTTCGTTGTTGAACACGCGCACCATATGCAACGGCAGGTTGCCGTTGGGCAGGACGCCTTGCACGCCCAAGGCGTTGTTCAACGCCACCAGGATGCCGGAGACGTGGGTGCCATGGCCGAAGCCGTCCTCGAACCAGTTGCCGGCACCGAAGGGATCGCTGTCGCCGGTGACGTTGCTGTTGGGCAGGTCTTCATGGCCGACGTAGTAGCCGGAGTCGATGACGCATACTTTGCGGCCAGAAGCCTGCGAGTCACTCACCTGATTCGCCTGCACCATGGAGATGCCGTAGGGTGTGGTCTGCGACATGGGATAGCGGCGCACGTCACGTTCCACGCTCTGAACGTTGGGGTTCGCCGCCAGGGCATGGGCCGCAGGCGCAGGCAGATGGGCTGCCAGGGCTGAGCGTCGAGGCAGCTCCAGGGCGACCCGACCACCCAGGCTGCGGACCGCTGCTGACGCCTCCGGCCCGTAGCTGTGAAAGACCACGATGTAACGATCGTCGAGGGCATCCTGAGCGCCGCTCTGATCACTCGCGGGCACAGCCATGCGCTGCGCGTAGCCCGTCGAGAGCAACAAGCACGTCATCAGCAGCAGCGCGCTGAGCTGAAACCGGATTTCATGTCGGAAATTCATGATTTCTCCTCCTGCATGGCTGGCCGCAGAGGAGGTGAAGAGTGCGGCGCCGAACGCAACGGCATGTCTCCGCGCATCGGCGCTGGGTAGGTCGAGCATGCCTGTCTGCTTGCAGGCTCCGGATCTTGTGATGGCGCCGATGGTGCCGTTGCTGTTCGACCCAATCTAGGCCGGAGACGAGATGAGCTCAAGATGCCGACGGGACAGCGTCGAAAGGACAATGACCTTTCGTAACCGGAGGGCGGTTACTCCCGACCTCACGCTTTTCCCAACAAAGTCATACATGGCAGGCCGCGCGGTAAGGGCAACTAGAACGGTTTCATGAATGGACTTCGACCTTTCGGCTGTTCCCCTACAGGGGCTGAAGCCCGATGTTCATTCCCTTGTGAGCGGCGCGGCTGAAGCCGCGCCCTTTCAAGAGCTGATAGCGAAACCAGTTCTAGCAGCTCGGAACTCGGTACTCGCAACTCGCATCTGGTATTCTTTCTAGCCGTCCAAGAGGAGACCCCACCGTGAAAGGCGATCCCAAAGTCGTGGCAGTGCTGGCGGATGTTCTCAAGGCCGAGCTTACGGCCATCAACCAGTACTTCCTGCACGCCGAGATGTGCCACAACTGGCACTACGAGAAGCTCTACGGATTCATCCGCAAGGAAGCCATCGACGAGATGATCCATGCTGAGAAGCTTATTGAGCGCATCCTGTATCTGGACCACACGCCCAACATGAGCGCCTACTTCAAGATCACCATCGGCAAGACGGTGGAGGAGCAGTTCCGCAACGACTTGGAACTGGAGTATGAAGCGGTGGAACGTCTGAACAAGGGCATCAAGATCTGTGAAGCCGAGGGCGACAACGGCTCGCGCGAACTGCTGAAGACCATCCTGGTAGACGAGGAAGTCCACATCGACTGGCTGGAAGGGCAGTTGAACGCGATCGAGCAGATCGGAATCCAGAACTACCTGGCGCAGCAGTTGTATCCCGCAAGCGGCGCTGAAGCGGGTGGGGCCGAAGGAGCGTAGGGCCGTTGCGGCCGCGCTTCCGCGCGGCACCCCAGCCGAGGGCGGCTGGGGCTACGAGGGCGCCGACTCTTCCACATGCGCTAGAATTGACGTAGTTTCCCTCGCACGCCTTCCTGATCGCGATCCGGAGAGATGGCCGAGTGGCTGAAGGCGCACGCTTGGAAAGCGTGTTTACTCGAAAGGGTAACGTGGGTTCGAATCCCACTCTCTCCGCCAGTTAGGAAATGAAGGAGGTGGCTCGCCCGCTACGCGGGCTCGCCAGCCGTTTTTCGGGGAAATTTCAGCCGTCTTATGAAAAAGCAAATCCACCAAAAACCGTAGATGACTACCTCGCGAAGGCTCCAAAAGAAGCGCAGGCCAAGCTTGTACAGCTTCGCAAGGTTATTAAAGCCGCGGCACCCAAGGCTGACGAAGGCATTAGTTACGGGATGCCTTATTACGGCTACCTTGGGCGGCTTGTTTACTTTCAGCTTTGGAAAAAACACATTGGGCTTTATGTGCCTACCCCAATCATAGAGGAACATAAAAAAGAACTTGATGGCTACCAAACCACTAAGGCAACCATTCGGCTTCCGATTGAGAAACCCCTCCCCGTAGCGCTTATAAAAAAGCTAATCAGGGCGCGGATTAAAAAGAACGAGGCAGGAAGGGGAAAATAGAATTTGCCGCCAAAGAGAAATTTGAAATCGTCTTTTTCTGCTCCCGTTCCCGCCTTAAATCCCACTCTCTTAGACGGAGACTTGTGCATTGGCCAGCACATTCACGGTGCGCGCCACATCGTCCGCGTAACTGCGATGCAGGCCGAGGTACTCGGGATTCTCGGGTATGAACATCAGAGGGAAGGCGGACGAGACCCAAATCAATTTCTTGCGGCCGGGATGAGCGGAAACCGCGCCCGCGATCCTGCGGAGAGCGTCAAGCGTGATCTCAACGCGGCTGTCCACCTGCGCTCGAGCGCGCTCGGTTTCGAAGCGCTCCACGCCCTGGTGGATGCGCTCCAGCACTGCGGCGGCCTGTGCGTTGGTGGCCAGCGCGCCCCGGGGCAGGGCAAAGGCCGCGCCCTGTTGCTCCTTCAGCAGGGCGGAGCGCTGTAGTCCGTAGTCCTCCAGCGCGGTGCGGACCAGCTTGGGATCGTCGGTGAAGTCCTGCAGCAGGATCAACCGGCTGGCCAGCCCCAGCACGGCGGTGCGCTGTTCCTGTGCAGGCTGCGGCTCAGGTAGCGCAGCACCTGCTTGCGGGAATAAATCTGATCGGCCACCTCGGTGTTCAGCGCGTCCAGCAGGATGACGGTCAGCGGCCCGGGAGGCACGCGATACGAAGGATGGTTGGTGTAAACGAATTCAGGCAACGGCGGAGGCGGCTTCCTGGCGGCGGCCTGAGCCTGCGGACGCTGGACCGACCAGGCCGCGATGGGCTGGGGGCGCCCGTCTTCCAGAACGGTAAAGTCGTCTCGGGTCAGGTCGGCTACCGGCCCACCCGAGGGCGTTGCCACCACCACATCCACCTCCACAAGGGTGGTGGTAAACCGCAGCGTTGTGACGCCCTCCGCAGTGGGGAGACTCGGCGGGGGAGGGGCGCTGGTCTGCCCGGCTGCGGCTACAGCCAGCAGCCCTGCGAACGCCATCCCTCCGATTAGTGTCCTGAACCAGCCCATCGCGAAAAGGATACTCCTGGCGTGGCGACCTGCCTCGACCCGCCTGGAGTTCTGAGATTCGGCAAGCGCCCGAAGGGAAACCCAGGAGCCTCGGCAGCCCAGCGGAACTTGCGAGTACCACACCAGTAAACCCAACCTATTGTGGTCGTCCGAGGTCCAAACCCGAGCCCTCGTGTTTTTCCCTGAGGCCATACCGTACCCTTCCCAGGAGCAAAGATTTCTATTGACAGGTAATGAGTTAGGCCGTAGTGTGTGGTCAAAAGTGGTACAAAGTGGTCTCTTTAGAAGCGATTGTCTAGGGAAGTGGCGGCGATTGGGTGGTGGATCCAGGAGCTGGAGAGCCAGCGAAGTGGACATGAAGGCCCCACAAAACGGGTCTAAACAAGCCCAGGCAGAGGAAGTGCAGACCGCTGTAGCCCTTATCGCTGGTGCAATCGCGGTACATAGCAGGCTGAAACACCCCGGAAGAACGGGTAACAGGCATGTTTCGCGGCAATCATCCAACCCGCGTAGACGAAAAGGGGCGACTCAAGGTCCCAGCGGAGTTCAAGCGCCTGATCGAGGAGAAGTACAGCGCCCAGTTCTACATCACCAGCTTCGACGGGCAGAAGGCGCAGATTTACCCCTTCGAGGAATGGCAGCGCATCGAGGAAAAACTGGCGCGGCTCTCGAACTTCAATTCCACCAAGAAGAAGCTGCTGAACTTCACGAACTATTACGGCCAGGTAGTGGAGATGGACGGGCAGGGGCGGGTGCTGATCCCCACGCTGCTGCGGCAGTCGGCGCAGTTGCGCGGCGAGGTGGCGGTGCTGGGCAACCTGAACTGTCTGGAAGTACGCAACCTGGAGGCGTTCCGTAAGGAACTGGCAGAAAACGCGCTCACGGAAGAGGATGCGAAGACGCTGGACGAACTGGGCATCTGAGAGCGGTTACGAGATTGGGTTTTGTCCTGTGCCCGGGGGCCGGGCGTGAATGGCCACTGGACATGGGGAAAAGGACGCCCCTCAGGGGGGCGGGCATGGCGAAGGCAGCGCAGTTGGCCATGTTTCAGTTCTTTTACAAGAAGCGATCACTTTCTTGTCGGTCCGGCGCGGCGGCACGTATATCGACGCGACTTTGGGCTTGGGCGGGCACGCTTTCGGAGTCGCAAAACGCCTGGGCGCAGAGGGTCGTTTGATTGGCTTCGATAAGGAACCGAACGCGCTGGAGATCGCCCGACGGCGTCTTTCGCCGCCTGCAGAAGCAGGCGACGACTGGCCGGAGGTCAGGCTGGTGCAGGGATCGTTCACGGAAATCGCCGGATTGCCGGCAGCGTCCGCAGACGGCCTGCTGGCCGACCTGGGCCTGAGCTCGATGCAACTCGGAGAGGCCGGGCGGGGATTCAGTTTTCAGGCGGAGGGGGCTCTGGACATGCGGATGGATCCGCAGTCGGAGCCCACCGCCGAACAAGTGGTAAATCGCCTCGACGAGGTCACACTCGCCAAGGTGATTTACGAATTCGGTGAGGAAAGGAGGTCGCGGAGAATCGCCAGAGCCATTGTCCGGGCGCGGCCGATACGGAACACCATGCATCTTGCTCAAGTCATATCGGCCGCGTTCCGGTCAATGAAACCCGGGCGCATTCATCCGGCGACCAGGACTTTCCAAGCAATCCGAATTTACGTGAACCGCGAGCTGGAGGAGCTGGAGGCACTGCTCGAAGCGGCGCCCAGGGTACTCCGGCGGGGAGGGAGGCTGGTGTTGATCAGCTTCCACTCCCTGGAGGACCGGCGGGTGAAAGATGCGCTCCGCGAGGGAGCGCGCGCCGGAATCTACCGGCTGCTGACGCCGAAGCCGGTTACGGCGTCCGCCGAGGAAGTGGCGCAGAATCCGCGGTCACGCAGCGCGAAGCTGCGGGCCGCAGAAAAGATTTAGGTTTTCCGCATGATGCATGGAGCGAAACGAGATTCTTTGACCCGGCCGCAAGGCGGCCTCGCTCAGGATGACATCCTGCGGATGTCAAGTTTCCGGGACGGCATCGCCTCTCTGACTAGGGCGAAACACAACGCAGTTCCACGAAACACTACCTACCTTTCGATGCCGTCCCGGGAAAAGGTTCAGGTGGTGATGGAGGTGAGCAATGTACAAGGGAACGATCATTGACGAACTGATCGCCAGCGTGGAGCTGGCGGAAGAGCACGCGCGCATGCAAGCGCGGGAGCCGCGGTGGTCCAGCACCGAATTGGCGGTGGCCTACCGGATGGAGCCGCAGTACAGCGACGAAATGGTGGGAGTGGCGTAATGGCGGCGGCGGCCCTCCCCCGCGGCACATCGCCGCGAACCGCCGTCCGCTCCGCTGCCCACGCCGCCGTACGCGTGGTACGCACGCAACTCATCGGTGGCCGCGCGCCCCAAACGGCGACCCGGCCGGTGACCCCGGTGCGTCGCGGCACTCCGGAAATCTACTTTGCCAAGCCCATCGACAATTCGCGCCTGGTGAAAGTGGCCGACCGCCAGCGCAATCGTGAAATGGCGCACTTCACCGTGGCGGTATGCGCGTTGTTCCTGCTGGTGATGGTGTATGCCTGGCAGCACTTCGCGGCCATCGAGTATGGCTACCAGATCGAAGCCCTCAAGGCGCAGCGCGATTCCTACGTAGAACTGAACCGCGCCCTGCGTCTGGAAGAAGCTTCGCTGCGCAGCCCGGAGCGGATCGACATTCTGGCCCGGCGCCTGGGACTCGACTCGCCCCAGGCCGGCCAGGTGATCCGGCTGGAATCCACCAGCGGGGAAGCCAGCCCGCCGGTCCTGGCTGCGGCCACCAGCGTTTCCGTGGTGTCGCCACAGAGATAAAAAGTTCAGCATCCCCCGGAGGAACTCCGGGGATTGGTTCCGGTCTAGCTTTAACCAAAGTACGGACCGGGCCCCGGCAGACTGAAAAGCCAGCCGGGGTATAAGGATCAAGTATGGCGGCCGTCCGCAACCTCCGGCCGCCATCTCCTTCTTATGGCGGGGAAAACGAACGGTAACGGCTCCGGCCAGAGGCTCTATGTACTGGCGGGTCTGCTGTTTCTGTGGGTCGTAGCCATCGCCCTGCGCTTGGTCTATCTGCAGGTCTTCCAGTATGGCGAGCTGCTGCAGCGCGCCCAGCGGCAGCAACAGCGGACCATCGAAGTGGCGCCGCGCCGGGGCATCATTTACGACCGCAACGGGCGCGAACTGGCCATGTCGGCCACGGTGGACTCCATCTTCGCCGTACCCAGCGAGATTCCCGACCAGGCCAGTGCGGCCACGTTGCTGGGTGGCGTTCTGAAAACCGACCCGCGGGAGATCACCAGCAAGCTCAAGTCGTCGCGGGCCTTCACTTGGATCGCCCGCAAGGTAGATGCCGACACCAGTTCCCGCATCCGCGCCCTGAACCTGCGCGGCATTTACTTCCAGAAGGAATCCAAGCGTTTCTATCCCAAGCGTGAGCTGGCGGCGCAGGCGCTGGGCTACGTGGGCGTGGATGATGAGGGCCTGGGCGGCCTGGAATACTCCTTCGATTCCAAGCTGCGCGGCGCACCGGGCAAGATGCTGATTTCCATGGACGCCCGCCGTCGCTGGTTCGGCCGCGTGGAGCGCGAGCCCGATCCGGGAGAGAACCTGGTCCTTACGCTGGACGAAAAGATCCAGTACATCGCCGAGCGCGAGCTGGAAGCCGCCATGAAACGGACCGGCTCGGCCAGCGGCACGATCGTGGTGCAGAATCCGCGCACGGGAGAGATTCTGGCGCTGGCTAATCGCCCGACGTTCAATCCCAACACGTTCCGCTCAGCGCCGCGGGAGGCGCTGAAGAACCGCGCGGTGAGCGACGTCTACGAGCCCGGCTCCACCTTCAAGATCGTCACCATCGCCGGCGCCCTGGAAGAGAAGCTGACGCGCCCGGATGAGGTCATTGACTGCCAGAAGGGCGCCATCTTCCTGAACGGCGTCCGCATCCGCGACCACAAGGCGTACGGGATGCTGTCCGTCTCCGACATTCTGGCGCATTCCAGCGACGTGGGCACCATCAAGCTGGGCCTGCGGCTGGGGGATGCGCGCTTCGATCGCTACATCCGCGCTTTCGGTTTCGGCTCGGAAACCGGAGTAGAACTGCCGGGAGAAACCCGCGGGCTGGCCAAGCCGGTGAGCCGCTGGTCCAAGGTGTCGATCGGCGCTATTTCCATGGGGCAGGAAATCGGAGTGACGCCGGTGCAGTTGGTATCCATGATCTCGGCCATCGCCAATGACGGCTTGTGGACACCGCCGCGCATCGTGGCGGGTACGGCACTTCCGCAGAGCACTCCGCAGAAGGTGGTGTTCCGGCCGGCCGAACAGCGCCGCGTGATCTCGCCCCTCACGGCGGTGGCCATGAAGCAGATGATGGAAGGCGTGGTACTGCACGGCACCGGACGGCGCGCCATCCTCGAGGGCTACACAGCCGCGGGCAAGACCGGGACGGCCCAGAAAATCGATCCCGCGACCCGAACCTATTCACGCTGGAAGCATGTGGCCTCGTTCGCCGGATTCGCTCCTGTGCGCGAGCCAGCGATCAGCGTGGCGGTGGTTCTGGATTCGCCTTTGGGCGCCCACGAAGGCGGGCAGGTAGCGGCACCCGTATTCCGTCGTGTGGCCCAGCAGGTGCTCGCCTACCTGCATGTCCCCCAGGACGTCGAACCGCAAAGCGCGCGCCAGTGGCTGGCGCGGCGCACCGCATCCGAAAAGCAAGACGACGAAGTGGCCGAGGGATCTCCCGACCGGTTGTCCTGGAGTGTGGAAGCCGGTGATTTGCCCGCATCCGGTGCGGAAGCGAGCAGCCCGCCGGGGCAGAGCGCCAGGGCCGCCGAGGCAGACCAGGCTGTTTTGGAAGCCAGTGTGGCGACTGCATCCGATGAGCACGCGGGTGGCCTGCTTCCACACGCGCCGGGTCAAAGACACGGCGCCACACCGGCAGAAGCGCGGGCGAGTCGCCCGCTTCCGCATCCGTCTACGGGCTCGGCGCAGGGCACTGTGGTCCTGGACGCGGAGGGTGGCATCCTGGTGCCGTCCTTCATTGGCCGGCGCCTGCGTGAGGTGGTGGAGGCGGCGCAGCAGGCAGGCGTGGAAATCGACGCCATCGGTACGGGCATAGCTCGCGAACAGGCGCCACCGCCCGGCTCCCGCATCCCGGCCGGCACACGCGTGGCCGTGCGCTTCTCGCGCTAGAATCGAGTCACATGACGTTTCAGCAGGTCCTCGAAGGCGTTGAGACCCTGGCCTCGCGGGGCGATCCGGAAATCCTCGGCATCCAGTACGACTCGCGCGGCGTGCTGCGGGGCGACTTGTTCCTGGCCATGCGCGGGGAGACAGTGGACGGTAACCGCTTCATCGCCGATGCCATTGCCCGGGGAGCGGCGGCCATTGTTACCGACAGCGCCGAAGCCGAACCCCACTCCGGCGTGGCCTGGGCGCGGGTGGTGCACGGGCGCCGGGCCCTGGCGAGCATCTGCGCCAACTTCTACCG
>JBOGLL010000317.1:0-5139 GCA_050746065.1 Terriglobales bacterium
GCACCATGTTCATCCAGTCGCACGTGCCGCAGCATGCCGAACTGCACCTCTTGCTTTCGATGATCGCCCCGCTGGGCTGGCTGGAGCGTGTGCCCACGTACAAGGAACAGCGCGACAACATCCGCGACAAGGACCTTGCTACTTACGGCTTCCTGGGCTATCCCGTGCTTCAGGCAGCCGACATCCTGATCTACAAGGCGGACTTCGTGCCCGTCGGCGAAGACCAGGCGCCGCACATCGAGATGACGCGCGAGATCGCTCGCCGCTTCAACGCTCTCTACGGCGATGGCGGCCGGCGCTCGGTCTTCCCCGAGCCGCAAACCCTGCTCACGCCCTCGCCCAAGCTGCCCGGCACCGACGGACGCAAGATGTCGAAGTCGTACGACAACGTGATCCTGATGAGCGACCCCGAGCCGGTGGTCCGCCAGAAGCTGAAGACCATGGTCACCGACCCGGCGCGCGTTCGGCGGACGGATCCCGGGAATCCGCACGTGTGTCCGGTGTATTCGCTGCACAAGATCTTCAGCGAGCAGGAGAAGATCGCGGAAGTCGAGCTGGGGTGTACCACCGCGGGTATCGGATGCATCGAGTGCAAGGGCTGGGCGGCGGACGCGCTGGTGCAGACCCTGGCTCCCATGCAGGAACGCCGTCGCAAGTACGAAGAGAAGCCGCGGCTGGCCTGGGATATCCTGGAGGCCGGCTCGGCGCGCGCCCGCAAGGTCTGCGACGCCACGATGGAGGACGTCCGCGCGGCCATGGGCATGTCACTGGACTACGAGCCGCCGGCGAAGCCGCCCGCGCCCAAACCCGGTCCTGCGAAGCCTCAAAAATAACGGGTTGTTCCAGCCAGGAATCACCCTACAATGAGGAGTGGATGGCAGAAGCCGTGCAACCCGCGCCCGCAAAGACTCCGGCGAATGATTTCCCGTTCGCGGTCACCATCGGGCAGGTGTATGACGGGCCGCTCGACCTGTTGCTCGACCTGATCCGCAAGCAGGACATCAACATTTACGACATTCCCATCGCCCGCATCACGGCCCAATATCTGGCGTATGTAGAACAGATCCGGCAGCTCGATGTGAACGTGGCTGCGGAGTTCATCTACATGGCGGCCATGCTCATTCACATCAAGTCGCTCATGCTGTTGCCGCGCGATCCGGAAGCGCCCGCCGGGCCGGAAGACGATCCGCGCGCCGAGCTGGTGAACCGGCTGTTGGAGCACGAGAAGTTCAAGGATGCCGCTCAGATGCTCCTGCAGAAGCAGCAGCTCGAGGCGGCCACCTGGTCGAATCCGGCACAGAAAGATTTTGCCGACGCCGAAGGCACCGAGCCTGAGATCGCAGCCGACGTAGTGGACCTGGTGCGGACTTTCGCGCAGATCATCGAGCGCGCCAGGACCCGGCCCATCCTGGAGGTGGAAGAGGATGCGGTCACGGTGAGCCAGATGATCGACTTCATCCGCCGCCGCCTGCTGCTCGAAGACCGCCCGGTGTACCTGCGGCAACTCCTACATCATGTGCAGTCACGCAACGCCCTGGTTTGCGCGTTCCTGGCGCTGCTGGAACTGGTACGCTTGCAGGCCATCCTGCTGCGTCAGGACCGCATGTTCAGTGACATCATCCTGAAGAAACACGAGAACTTCGACGCCATCATGAGTGAAGCCGCCGCCGTGCGCGACGACTGGAGATAGGTGCGAGTGCAGAGTGCAGAGTGCAGAGTGCAGAGCAACTGATTGCTGATTGCTGAGAGCCGATTGTTTCTTGTGAGCCTGAAATCGCAAATCGAAGCCATCATCTACGCCGCCGAAGAGCCGGTGACCCTGGACGAAATGGTCACGGTGCTGCGTGAGGGCGGTACGCCGCAGCACGCCGATCCCGCGGAGTTCCGTGCTGCGGTACGTTCGGCGCTCGACGAGCTGGCTGCCGACTACGACTCCGCCGAGCGTGGCATGGAAGTGCGGCAGGTGGCCGGTGGGTACCGCATGTCCACGCGGCCGGAGCACCACGAAGTGGTGCGCGCCTTCGTCAAGAACCTGAAGCCGCCGGTTCGGCTCTCTCTGCCGGCGCTGGAGACGCTGTCCGTCATCGCCTACAAGCAGCCGGTCACCGTGCCGGAGATTTCAGAGATCCGCGGTGTGGACACCAGCGGCGTCATCGCCACCCTGCTCGACCGCAAGCTCATCACCACCGCCGGGCGTAAAGCCGTGATCGGGCGGCCGATTCTGTATCGCACCACGAAGGAATTCCTGTTGCGCTTCGGTCTGAAGGACGTGAACGAGCTGCCCAGCTTGAAGGAGTTCGAGGAAGTCAGCACGCAGGGAGATTTGTTCACGGCGCCCGCCGGGGCTGTACCCGACGCCACGGGCGTGCCGGATGCTCCGGAGGCGGAGCATGCGGCAGCGGGCAAGGAATAGAAACGCCCGGCACTTGGCATTTAGCACTTAGCACTCGGCACGTAGCACTCGGCACGTAGCACTCAACATTTGGCCTCGGGGACTCTCGCCTCAATCGCGCGTGAGCCTCGAGTGGCCAAGTGCCAACTGTCGCCAACGACTAACGACCAACGACGAACGACTCGCCACAACCATGCCCACCACCCGTCTGCAAAAAATCATCGCCGCCGCTGGTATCGCTTCCCGCCGCAAAGCGGAGGAGATGATCGTTGCCGGGCGGGTCACGGTGAACGGGCAGGTGGTCACCGAGCTTGGCACCAAGGCCGACCCGGAGCGCGACCACATCCGCGTGGACGGCAAGCTGTTGCACGGTGCCGAGCACTACGTGTATCTGCTGATGAACAAGCCGCGCGGGTACGTGACCACGGTCTCCGATCCTGAGAACCGGCCTACGGTGATGCATCTACTGCGCGGGGTGAACGCGCGCGTGTATCCCGTCGGACGGCTCGACTACACCAGCGAAGGCCTGCTGCTGATGACCAATGACGGCGCGCTCGCCTACAAGCTCACGCATCCCTCTTCGCATGTGCCGCGCACGTATCTGGTGAAGCTGAGTGGCAAACCCAGTGCCGAGGCCATGGGCAAGTTGCGCAGCGGCATCGAGATCGGCGGCCCATCAGCACCGGGCTCGCTGCCGCGTACCACGACCTCGCCTACGCGCATCCATCTGGTGCGCGATGCCACCAATCCCTGGTACGAAGTGACTCTCTTTGAAGGACGCAATCGTCAGATCCGCCGCATGTTCGAGGAAGTGGGCCATCATGTGGAGAAAATCAAGCGCGTGAAGCTGGGGCCGCTGGAACTGGACGTGCCTCCGGGAACGTTCCGTAAGTTGTCGCCGGAAGAAGTAGGGATGCTGAGGCGGGCGGCTTCGGGAAGCCTGGGACGTCAGCCGTTTCTGCGCTCGCCAGTGACGCCGGTGCGCCGGACTCCCGTGAAGCGGGAAGGCCGGGCGGGACAAACAGGAATCCCGCCAGACCGCAGTTTCAAGAAGGCGCGTCCGGCTGGGGACGGCGGGGGTACTTGGCGTCATTCCAAGCCGTACGCAGCCAAGGACGGCCGGGCTACGCGTTCTCGGGACCGCGGGCAGGATGTCCGTGCAACGACCGGCGAAAAGCCGGCGCGACGAGGTGTGGGCGAGGGCGCCCGCCGACACACGCGAGCGCCGGGGCATCGCGCGCACCGTTCCCACCGTGGTAAAACAGAACCAGCCCGATGAGCCGATTCGACGACCTCGTGCCACCGCACATTCGAGCCCTCACGTCGTACCGGCCGGGAAAACCCATCCGCGAGGCAGAGCGAGAAAGCGGCGTGCCTTGTGTGAAGATGGCTTCCAACGAGAACCCTCTGGGGCCTTCGCCGGCGGCCGTCGAGGCCATGCGCGCCGCGGCCGCTGAAACCAACTACTATCCCGACAACGAATCCAGCCGGCTGCGGGAGCGGCTGGCAGAAGTGAACCGCGTCGCCAGCGAGCACATCCTCATCACGCCCGGCTCCACCGTCCTGCTCGACCTGCTGGCGCGAGCGATGCTCTCGCCGGCGACTAACGCCGTCACCAGCGAGCTTTCGTTCATCGTCTACACCCACGTGGTCCAGGCGTCCGGGGCGAAGCTGATCCGCGTCCCCGTGCGCAACTGGGGCTTCGATTTGGACGCGGTGGCACGCGCCATCAGCGCAGACACACGCCTGGTTTTTCTCGCCAATCCCAACAATCCGACGGGAACCATGTTCGATGCCGCGGCCACCGACGCCTTCCTGGCTCGCGTCCCTGCGCACGTCGTGGTTGTGCTGGACGAAGCGTACTGCGACTATGCAGGAGATTACGCGCGGGCGCATGGCATTGAGTATTCCCATTCGCTCGACTACGTCCGCCAGGGACGCAATGTAGTCGTGCTGCGGACGTTCTCCAAAGCGCACGGCCTGGCCGGACTGCGTGTGGGCTACGGATTCGGGCCGCCGGAACTCGCGCAGCTCCTCGGCCGCCTGCGGAATCCGTTTTCGGTTTCGGCGGTGGCGGAAGCAGGGGCGTTGGCGGCGCTGGACGATGACACCCACATTCGCCGCGCGGTGGAGAACAACCGCACGGGCGTGGCCTGGCTGACGTCGCAGCTCAAGGAGTTGGGCCTGCAGCCCGTGCCCACCACCTCCAACTTCATCTTCTGCGAGGTAGGAGAAGATGCCGGCGATCTTACGAAACGCCTGCAGAGCGAAGGCGTGATCATTCGTCCCATGACTGCCTGGGGCGCGCCCAGCGCCATCCGCGTGACCGTGGGAACTCCGGAAAACAACCAGCTTTTCATGGCGGCGCTAAAGAAATCCCTGGCACGCGTGCCCGCGCGATAGAAGCGTTCGATTCCTTAGTACACCGGCCACACGCCCGGTGTCGCCAATTCCAGTAGGTGCCCGTCGGGATCGCGGAAGTAAAGACTGGTGCCGCCGCGCTCCCAGCGCTTCTTTTCCTCGATGGCGATACCGTGTTTTGCCAGTCTTTGCTCCCACGCCTCGAGGTCAGCGGCGCTGATGGAGAAGGCAAGGTGCTGCTGGCCCGTGGCGTCGTGGTCGGGCGAAGCCCCGCGCTTGAACAGCAGCAGAAGGTTCGGCCCCGTGGCGATCATCGGGATCAGGCGCTGCGGCTCGAATACGTCCATGCGCTCGAGTCCCAGGACTTCCACATAGAATCGTGCGGC
>JBOGLL010000318.1:0-5813 GCA_050746065.1 Terriglobales bacterium
TCGGTGAAGACCCCGCCCGTACAGTGCGCGCTCAGCCTGTACAAGCAATACGGCATCGAGCCCGCCATCTGGCCACGCTCGGCAGGCTCCAGCCCGCAGGCGCAGTACACAAGGCCTCCGCTGAACCTGGCGGCGATTTCCGCCGGACTCGGACACGGCGGCCGCGCCCATTCGATTGACGAATATCTGGTTCTCGAAGGCAACGACAAGGTGGCCGGCCTGGCGCGCGCCGAGCAGTCCATGGTGGACATGCTGTACGCCTATGCGGCGTGGCCGGAGTAGCGAATCGTCTGCCGATGCATGAATCCGACGACCTCAAACCGACCCGCCGCGATTTTTTACGCGCCGCCGCTGCATCGGCAGTGGCGCTGTCGTCCGACCTGCGCGCCGAGTCAGGACGCAACATGCACGTAGCCGTCATTGGGGCCGGAGCCTTCGGAGGATGGACCGCGCTCCATCTGCTGCGCCGCGGAGCGCGCGTCACTCTGCTCGACGCCTGGGGTCCGGGCCACTCGCGCGCCAGCTCCGGCGGCGAGACTCGCGTGATCCGCGCCACGTACGGGCCCGACGGCATCTACGTAAAGCTCGCAGCCCGCGCGCTCACGCTGTGGCGTGAGAACGAAACGCGCTGGAAGCGGCAGTTGTTCTACCGCACCGGAGTCCTGTGGCTGGCCGGCCCCGACGACCGTTACGAACGCGCCGCGCTCCCGCTCTTGCGTGAGCACAAGCTGGAGTTTGAGGAACTCAGCGCCGAGCAGGCCGCACGACGCTGGCCGCAGATCAGTTTCCAAGGCGTCTCCTGGGCGATCTTCGAGAAGGACGCCGGTTACCTCACCGCACGCATCGCCTGCCAGGCGGTGGTCGAAGGATTCCGCGCCGAGGGCGGCGACTATCGCGAGCTTGCGGTCGAGCCCGGCGCCATCAGCGGCCGCATGCTGGGTGGCCTGAAGCTGTCTGACGGCTCATCTCTCGCCGCGGACCAGTACGTCTTCGCCTGCGGGCCGTGGCTGGGGAAACTGTTTCCCGATGTGCTCGGCAACCTCATCCAGCCCAGCCGCCAGGAAGTGTATTTCTTCGGCACGCCCGCGGGCGACGGGCGCTTCGGCGAAGGTTCGATGCCGGCATGGATCGATAACGGCGAGCGCATCTTTTACGGCATCCCCGGCAATCAATGGCGCGGCTTCAAGCTCGCCGACGACTCCCGCGGTGTTGCCTTCGATCCCACCTCCGGCGACCGCACACCCTCGGCGGAAGGCATTGCCGCCGCCCGGCGGTATCTGAAGATTCGCTTCCCCGCATTGGGCGATCCGCCGCTGGTCGAGGCTCGGGTTTGCCAGTATGAGAACTCGCGCGACGGCCACTTCGTCCTCGACCGCCACCCCGGCGCGTCCAATGCCTGGCTGCTGGGCGGCGGCTCCGGACACGGATTCAAACACGGCCCGTCACTCGGCGAACTCGCGGCGGCAACCGTCCTGGGCGAGGTAAGGCCCGAGCCCTTCTTCTCGCTGTCCCGCTTCTCGGTAAAGAGCACCGCCGAAGCCGACTTCATCAATCAGAAGAAGCAGTACGAAGCCTGACCCCATGTGGTCATGTAGTCATCTTGTCATCTTGTGATGAATCATGTAGTGGCCCTGTGCTCCAGATGGCCACATGACCAGATGACCACATGACTAGATTTGCCTTGTGACACCCCTCCCCTCTGTCCCAACCCCCGTGGAATGTCCTGGGCGGTTGCCCTATCCTACGCAGCATGGAGGGCATCATGAGCAGCACTGCATACATCACCGCGCTGGGTAAATTCCTGCCGGGAGAGCCGGTCCACAACGACGAAATGGAGGACCATCTAGGCCGCATCGGAGGCAAGCCTTCGCGGCTGCGCGCCCGCATCCTGCGGCAAAACGGCATCCAGAGCCGCCACTACGCCATTGACCGCGAAGGCCGCGTTCGCTACTCCAATTCCGAACTCGCGGCCCATGCCGTGCGCGACGCGCTGGGGCGCTCCGAACTGGGCTTGCGCGACGTGGAATACCTTGCCGCCGCCACTTCGCAGGGCGACCTGATGGCGCCCGGTTTCGCCAGCATGGTGCACGGCGAACTGAAGCTGCCGCCCTGCGAGATCGCCACGCTGCACGGCGTTTGTACCAGCGGCGTGATGGCGCTGAAAAGCGCATACCTCGGCATCCGCGCGGGAGAGCGCCGCAACGCTGTCGCCTGCGCCAGCGAATTCGCCAGCCGCTTTTTTCGCCCCGGGTTGTTCGAAGGCACGCGGGATTACCAGCGCGACAGCCGCATCCCATTCGACGCCGAGTTTCTGCGCTGGATGCTTTCCGACGGCGCGGGCGCCGCCCTGCTCGAGTCGCGCCCTAACGTGCGCGGCCTCTCGCTGCGCGTGGAGTGGATCGACCTGGTTTCCTACGCCGACCGCTTCGACGTCTGTATGTACGCCGGAGCGGTGAAGGGCGAGGACGGCCAAATGACGTCCTGGTCGAACTATCCGTCGGTGTGCGAGGCGGTGGCCAACGGCGCCATTTTGTTGCGCCAGGACCTGCAGGCGCTGGACAACGTAGTGAAGCTGGGCGTGGGCCGCTACTTCGAGCTGATCGAAGCCGGGCGCATCCGCCCGCAGGAAGTGGACTGGATGCTCTGCCACTACTCCTCGCACTTCTTCCGCGACAAGATCTTCGACCTGCTCCGCAAGGGCGGAGCCATGATCCCTGAGGAGCGATGGTTTACCAACCTCTACTCCAAGGGCAACACTGGCTCCGCCTCGCTCTTCATCATGCTCGAGGAGCTGGTGAACGAAGGCCGGATCCAGCCCGGACAGAAGATCCTGTGCATGGTGCCGGAAAGCAGCCGCTTCCTGGTGTCGTTCCTTCTGCTGACTGTGGTGACCGCCGAAGACCACAAAGCGGAGAGCATTCCCGAGCGGGAGGTCGTCGTAGCGAAGCCGAACGGCACCTCCGCCATCGCTCCGCCGCCTGCGCGCAACACGCAAGAATTGCAGGCAGAGCTTACCCGGCGATTGGCGCAGGTGTGGATTGATTTCGAAGGCCGCCTCGCCCACGTTCCCATCGTGGACAAGATGAACCGCGAAAAAATGCGCCCCGAAGACTACCGCATGCTACTGCTCAACCTGCGGCAACAGGTGGTGGAGGGCGGGCGCTGGATCGCGCGCGCGGCGTCTCACATCACGGCCGACGCCTTTCCGCTGCGCTCCATGTTCATCGGGCACGCCCAGGAGGAGCATCGCGATTTCCAGATGCTGGAGCGCGACTTCGTCTCCGTGGGCGGCCGACTGGAAGACATCCAGCAGGGCGAGAAGAACATCGGGTCGGAAGCACTCTCCGCGTGGATGTTCCACAACGCCGGCAAGGAGAACCCCTTCCATCTCATCGGCGCCATGTTCATCATCGAAGGCTTGGGCATGCGCCTGGCGAGGCCCTGGGGGGAAAAGATCCGCGAGCAGCTCGACCTGCGCAACGATCAGGTGACCTTTCTGCTTTACCACGGCGAAAACGACGAAGACCATTTTGCCAAGCTGGAGCAGGCTCTCGCCAGCGGCATTCTGACGCCGGAACTGGTGGACCGCATCGTGAAGACCGCACGGGTTACCGCGCGTTTGTACATCCTGCAACTGGAGGAGCTGGGAAACACTTAGATCCGTGATCTGCGGAATGGCCGAACGGTGAATGAGCAGAACGCTGGAGCGGGCCTTCAGGCCCGCGTTTCGTGAGACACTCTCTCACGGGGAGCAGCTATGGAATTTGCGCATCGCTTCGCTTCGATTCCCTACGACCAGCGCGACCCCGACCCCTGGCTGGCGCTTTACCTTGACCGCAGCATTCCCATTGACGACGACGCCAAGGCCGCGCTGCTTTTGTGCAATCGCTCGCGCTCGCGCCAGTTCCTGCTTCCGCTGGTCCGGCCGCTGGCTCGGCTGACCATCATCCTCATCCAGCTTCTCAAGGTGATCATCCCCAACCGGTTCACATCCTCGAAAATCCTGCACCGCCTGATTTACTGGGGACTGAAGTACTGGGTGAGCCCGGAAGCCAATTTCCTCATCCTGCGCCATTTCCACATCGGGTCGGAAGTGCTGGCCTTCGTGGCCGCCAACACGCCCGAAATCCAGGTGGAACTCAACCCCCTCAAGCCGCCATCGCTGGAAACAGTGAAGGACGACCTCTTCCTCAAACACGACCTGAACCTGTTCAATTTCGTCATTCGCCTGAACACCAAACTGCGCGAGGTCGGGCTCGACGTCCACACACCACAACGCCTCAATTTCGACGCCATTACCGATGGCCCGTTTCCTCTGGAGGAACTTCCCAGGCGCTGGAGCAATTTCATTGACGTGCAGACGGCCATCGAACTCTACACTCCGCTTTACCAGCTCTTCCTCACCGACAACGACTTCTGGCGGGCCTCCAACTCGCTGCAGCTCGACGAAACCGTGGGCCTCTACGTAGCTCGCATCCTGCGTGCTCCGGAACAGATCGCGCTGGTCAACAACAAGCACCCCATGGTGCCGCTGTCCACGCTCATGGCCGGCTTTCGCCTGATGCTGCACGGGCTGGCGGCCGAGTCTCTGCACGCCCTGCTGCGCCAGCACAAGCGCAGGGCCGCGACCGCAGCCGCGTAAGCGCAGCGATGCCTTGACATCGCCTGTCCTAGAAGATAGTTTTTGCGTCCGCGATGGACATCTTCTCTCACGACGTTCTGCTTATCGGCGGCGGAGGTGCGGGCCTGCGCGCCGCCATTGCTGTGGCCGAAGTAGATCCGAAGCTGAGCGTTGCTGTGGTGTCGAAGGTGTATCCCATGCGCAGCCACACGGTGTCGGCGGAAGGCGGCGCGGCCGCGGTTGTCAAACCCGGCGACTCGCTCGACGACCACTGCTACGACACTATCTCCGGCGGCGACTGGTTGTGCGACCAGGATGCCGTCGAGGCCTTCTGCCGCGAGGCCCCGCAGGAGATGGTGCAGCTCGAGCACTGGGGATGTCCGTGGAGCCGCGACCCCGACGGGCACATTGCCGTCCGCCCATTCGGCGGCATGAAGAAAGAGCGCACCTGGTTCGCTGCCGATAAAACCGGCTTCCACATGCTGCACACGCTGTTCCAGACTTCACTCAAGTACAACGCCATCACCCGCTACGACGAATGGTTCGCCACGCGCCTGCTCGTGGACGACGGCCGCGTGCAAGGAGTGGTGGCCATCGAGTTAGCGACCGGACGCATCGCCGCGATCACCGCCAAGTCCGTCATCCTGTGCACCGGCGGTTGCGGGAAGGTTTTTCCATTCACCACCAACGCCAATATCAAAAACGGCGACGGCATGGCGCTCGCCTACCACGCCGGGGCTCCGCTGAAGGACATGGAGTTCATGCAGTACCACCCCACCGGGTTGCCGTTCACGGGGATCCTGATCACGGAGGCCGCGCGTTCCGAGGGCGGCTATCTGATCAACAAGGACGGCTACCGCTACCTGCAGGACTACAACCTGGGCACGCCGTCGCCCAAGCCGGTACTGCGCTCCATGGAACTGGGGCCGCGCGACCGCCTGTCGCAGGCCTTCGTGAAGGAACACGAGAAAGGACGCACCATCGAGACGCCATACGGCCCCGTGGTCCACCTCGATCTGCGGCATCTGGGCGAGAAGTTGATCAATACCAAGCTGCCGTTCGTGCGCGAGCTTTGCCTCAAGTATCAGAACATTGACCCGGTGAGCGAGCTCATCCCGGTGCGGCCGGTGGTGCATTACATGATGGGCGGCGTTTCCACCGACATCCACGGCGGCACGCCGCTGGCCGGACT
>JBOGLL010000319.1:0-5850 GCA_050746065.1 Terriglobales bacterium
CCCTCGCTCTTGCCGGCGTCAATGTAGCCCAGCACCGTGTTCATTTGCTGCTCGCTGACAATGGCGCCCAGCCGCGTCTTAGGATCGAGCGGGTCGCCGGGCTTAAGCTTCTTGGCGCGGTCCACCAGCTTGGCCATGAACTCGTCGTGGACTTTCTTCTCCACGAACAAGCGCGAGCCCGCTGCGCACACCTCGCCTTTGCCGTAGAAGATGCCATTGGCGGCGCCGCGCACCGCGGCCTCCAGGTCTGAGTCGGCAAAGACGATGTTAGGCGACTTGCCGCCGAGTTCCAGCGTCAGCCGCTTCACGGTGTCGGCCGCCGAGCGCATCACTTCCTTGCCCACGGACGTCGAACCGGTGAATGCCACCTTGTCCACGCCCGGATGCTTCACCAATCCCATGCCGACCACAGCTCCGGCGCCGGCGAGGATGTTGACCACGCCCGCGGGCATCCCGGCTTCTACCATCAGCTCGCCCACTCGCAGCGCCGAGAGCGTGGTCTGCGACGCCGGCTTCCAGATCACGGTGTTGCCCGTGGCCAGCGCGGGCGCAATCTTCCACGCCGCCAGCAGCAGCGGAAAGTTCCAAGGCACGATGGCGGCCACTACGCCTACCGGCTCGCGCAGCGTGTAGGTAAAGGCGCTGGCGCGCGAGTTGATGGTCTCGCCGTGGATCTTGGTCGCCCATCCCGCGTAGTAGCAGAACACTTCGGCCACCATAGGCACGTCCACGTAACGCGACTCGAAGATGGGTTTGCCGTTGTCGAGGGTTTCGAGTTCGGCGATTTCTTCGACATTCTGGTCAATCAGGTCGCCGATGCGCCACAACAGGCGCCCGCGGTCGCTGGCGCTCATCTTCTGCCAGGCACCGGCGGGGTCGTCGAAGGCCTTGCGCGCGGCCGCGACGGCACGGTCCACGTCGGGGTGAGCGCCGGCGGCGATCTGCGTGAGCACTTCGCCGGTCGCGGGATTGACGGTTTCAAAGGTCGCGCCGCTCACGGCGTCGCACCACTCCCCGCCGATGAGCAGCTTGCCGGGTTTGATCTGAGCCTTGGTTGCAGTCAGCATGTTTCGACACCTTTCACCACAAAGGGCACAAGGTTTCACGAAAGCCGCTTTCTGCGACCTTCGTGTCCTTCGGGTTAGCTTTTCAGCGGGCCTTAAACGTTGCCGGGCGCTTCTCTACGTACGCTGCCAGTCCTTCTTTCGCGTCTTCGCTCTGGAAGAGGAGCTGCTGATTCTCGCGCTCCACGGCCAGCGCCGATTCCATCGGAATCTCCCAGCCGGTCTGCACTGCGCGCTTGATGCGGCCGACGGCCTTGGACGCCTTGTTGGGCGGACAGAACTGGCGCGCGTACTCCATGATCTGCTCCATGAAGTTCTCGCGCTCATAGATGTCATTGATGATGCCCAGTTCCTTGGCTTCTTCGAAGGTGAAGGTGTTGCCGGTCACCATCAGCTCGATGGCCTTCGATTTGCCGACGATGCGCGACAGGCGCTGCGTCCCGCCCGTGCCTGGGAGTACGCCCAGGTTGATCTCCGGCAGGCCGATCTTGCCGGCATCGCGGCGCGCGATGCGTAAGTCCGCGGCCATGGCGATTTCCAGACCGCCACCTACGGTGTGCCCGTTGAGCGCGGCGATCACCAGCTTGGGCGTGTGCTCCAGGCGCAGCAGGGTCTCGTTGGCATGCAGGCAGAAGTAGTACTTGAAGGTCGGATCCACGCTGGCCAGCATCTTGATGTTGGCCCCGGCGCAGAAGAACTTCTCGCCCGCTCCCGTCAGCACCATCACATAGACGTCGTTGTCCATGCGCGCCTTCAGGATGGCCTCGTCGAGCTGCCGGTTCATTTCGTAGGTGTAGGTATTGGCCGGCGGATCGTGCAGCTCGATCACAGCCACGCCCTGGTCGGTGCGGTAATTCACAAGCTGCTGGGTGGTGACTTCAGTCGTCGTTGCCATTGCGGCTCCTCGTATCAGATTAGGGAACTCAGGATTTTCTGCGGGACACCTTGCGATGCGTCCCATTCTTGTGTGTCCCGTTCTTGTGCATGGGACGCAACACTCCTCGCAAGAATATGTTGCCCATTTGCCGCGCCAGCGCCGCAGCACCCTGGTCCACGCGCGGCTTGTGCCAGGTGTAGATCCAGTTCATCATGCCGAACAGGCTCATCACCGCCACGCGCGTGGAGAACTCCAGGCCGCGCGCTTGCTTCAGATCTTCCAGCAGTCCGACGCAAGTGCGGTAGTACTCGCGCTTGATGGCCGCGATTTCGGCGCCCTGGCTGTTCTTCAGGACTTCGTCTTCGTGGGAGAGCACCTTCATGGCTTTCCGGTTGGCGAGAAAATACTCCAGGTGATTCTCCACCAGCACGCGCACCCGCTGCTCGGCGTCGGTGACACCTTCCAGCCGCTGCTCCAGGCGTTCCCGGATGGTGGAGAACGTGTGCTTCTGGATCAGATACAGCAGTTCTTCCTTTGATTCGAAGTAGTAGTAGAGGCCGGCCAGCGAGGTCCGGCTGGCGCGCGACAAATCGCGCATGGAGGCCGCGGCGTAGCCCTTCTCGCAGAAAACATCGGTGGCGTGCGCGAGGATTTCCGCCAGGCGGCGGTCGAAGCGCCGATCCGAGCTACGAGCGGATTCGGGCGCGCCCTCGCGAGACGCGGAACCATGCGGCGCGGGACGGCGAGCGGAGGCGGAAGCGGCCATCAGGGATTTATCGAACGTTCGTTCGAACCCATCCAAGATAGCCGGGTGAGCGGAGGTGTGTCAAGCCGCGGCACGATACGCCCGATCCAGCCAGCCCAGCGCGTCGTTCAGGTCGCCGTCGGACGCGAGTTCGAAACACTGCCAGCCGGCGCCCCCCATTTCCGATAATGCAACGCGCGGGTCGCGATGGAGCGCGGCCACCAGCGCCTTGGTTGGCCGCTGGAACTTGAAAATGATGGAATTGGGCGAGCGCATGGCCTTCGTTTTTGGCAGACCCGCGAAAATCTTCTTGCCGCGGTAGTAAACAATCAAACCGAACATGGGCCTGGTTCTGAGGCCCGGCCAGGTCAGAATCTCAGTCCCCAGCAATGCCGACCAGCGTCGCATCTCCTCGGAAATCTTGAGCAGCTTGGGGCGTGGGCGCGCGGGGGCGCCGGAAGAACGGCGCTGTTTCGTTTTCGACTTTCCCTTCCGCCGCTTCATCTCAGTTGCGGATGTTGGCCAGCAGGCGCTCGACCTCGGCCTTGACGTCGGCGGTGGGCGGAAGCAACGGCAAACGGGGCGGGCCGCCGTAGTATCCGTTGTAATCCAGCGCGTGCTTGATTCCCGGGATGCCCAGCTCGCTGACAATCCGCTTCGCAGCCTCGGCAATGCGGGCCTGCTTTTCTTCCGCCAGCTTCTGGTCGCCATCTTTCCACGCGGTGTAGATCTCGAAGCAGGCCGTGGGCGCGGGACAGGCGAACGCCAGGATCGCACCCACTGCGCCTCGTTCCAGCGAGGGCAGCAGCGTCTGCGCCGAACCCACCAGCACCTGGAAGCCGGCGTCTTTGGTGCGCGTCTTGATCGCGGGCGGGGCCGCAACTGCGGCTGCCTTCGGCGCGATGCCGCCCAGCGATGCCGCCGAAATCAGAGCTGCGTCGGATGCAGGCGAAGGCGCAGCGAGCATCCGTCCGGTGACCGCGGCGAAAACTTCGGTGACGGCCACGTCGCGATGGATGCGGCGCGTGGCATCGACCATGGTCTTCACTTTGTCCAGGCTCCCGCTCGACTCCTTGATGCCGACCAGGTTGGGATGCTCGGCGAGCTCGAACACGACTTCGGCGGGAATGTCGTACCCCGTGGCCTGGGGAAAGTTGTAAATAATGACGGGCAGCGGCGAGCGGTCGGCGACAAAGCGATAGAAGGCCAGCAGGTTCGCGGACTTCATCTGCGACTTGTAGTAGTGCGGCGTGCGCACCATGGCCACGTCGTAGCCCAGTCCCGCGGCGTAATCGGTGAGACGCAGCGTTTCGATGGCCGACTCGATGCCCGTGCCCGCCACCAGCACTTTCTCCGGCGATGCGGCCTGCCGGGCCACGCGCAATACCTCGCGGCGCTCCTCATCGCTCAGCAGGATGGCCTCTCCGGTCGAGCCCAGCACCACCATGCCCGCCATCGGAACGCGCGAATAGCGCTCTACGTTGGCTTCGAGCTTCTTGTAGTACACCGCGCCGTCGGGATAAAACGGCGTGGTGATGGGCGGAAAGATACCGTGCAGAAGCATGACAGTCGTTGGTCGCTAGTCGTTGGTCGTTGGTCGTTGGTCGTGGTCGCTTGTCGTTAGTCGGCAGCCGTCGGCTCATCAGTATATAGAACTCGCAACTCGGTACTCACAACTCGGTACTCACAACTCGGTACTCTGCACTCTGCACTCTGCACTCGCTCCTGTTGACTTCCCTTCCCCCCGCGCATAAAGTGCGCAGCTATGAAGTGCACCAGTTGCGGCAACGAGCTCTCCCAATTCAGCACGGTGTGCGGACACTGCGGCAAACCTGTGGCCTCGATGGCGGCAGCTCCGCAGCCGGGCGCTCCGCAAGGGAGCTGGCTCTCGCGGCACTGGGGCAAGACGCTAGCGATTGGGTGCTTCGGACTGGTCTCGGCTTTCGCCGCCCTGGTCACACTGATCATGATGATCGCCTTCGGGGCGATGAAGTCGTCGGACGTCTACAAGGCGGCGGTGGCCCGTGCCAAGGCCAATCCGGTGGTGGTGGAGAAACTCGGAACACCCATCGAGGAAGGTTTCTTCGTAAGTGGAAACGTTGAGACCTCACCCGGGCGCGGCGAAGCCAAACTCACTATTCCCATCTCCGGCCCCAAAGGCTCAGCCAACATCTTCGCCGACGCCACCAAGCGCGGCGGTGATTGGGAATTTTCCGTGCTCGAAGTTGCGATCGAAGGTGAGGCGCAGAAGATTGACCTGCTCGAAGAGCGGCCGCCGCCGGAATAGTCTCAGCCACAGAGACACAGAGGCACCGAGCAAATCCTGGACCTCTGTGTTTCTGTGCCTCTGCGGCAAATCACTTCGCAACGATGCGCTCGATCAGCTTCGCATCATCCGGCAGCAGTCCCGACTTGGGCAAACGGACCTTGAGCGTGCGCCAGTTCTCGTCCATGGCGAACACCTTCTTGAACAGCGGCAGAGCCTCCTCCACGCGCTGCATGTTCACCAGCGCCACTGCGTGCCAGTAGGTCATCTCCGCCAAGCGGCTGGCAGGAATGCCTTCCGCATTCGATGCCAGCTTCTCCGCGGCGGCGTATTCGCGTAGCGCGGCTTCGTTGTCTTTGTGCTCCACCGCAAGGTCGCCGGCGTTCATGTGGTTGTAGGCGCGCTGCAAGGTCACCAGCCGCCGCAACTCCTTCAGCGGTTCCATGTGGTCGTCCACGCGCAGATCGAAGATGCGGTCTTCCCACGGCTTTCCGGAAGATTTCGCTTTCACCACGATGAGCGCTGCCGACTGCCGCCCGCGAATGTCTCCACCGACGGCCTGCGCAGCATCAAGCGCCGCCAGCATGCGCTCGGCGAGGTCGCCCTTGGTTTCTTCATAGGCCTTGGCCATCGCTGGCCAGACCTTGTCGTTGGACATCAGGTTGGCCTGGACGCCGAACTCCGAGCAGCTGGTAAGCGGCCCGTCCTTGCCCCAAGCTGCCGCCAAATCGACGATTCTCTCGAACCCACTCCCACATTTCCAGCCAGCGGCCTGAATCGCTTTCCCTCCAGTACAGGTAGCAACACTGCCACGCGCATCAACGAATGCGACCTGCCTTACGCTTCGGCCTTCGTCTTCCGAAACGAGCTGCCCTAAGGCGTGGAGGGCGTCGGAGCC
>JBOGLL010000320.1:0-3112 GCA_050746065.1 Terriglobales bacterium
AACGCAGCCTTTGGGCGGTCCGGTGCTGCCCGAGGAGTAGAGCCAGAACGCGGGGTCGTCTTTGCCGGTAGGTGCGGGGTCGAGTTGGGGCGAGGCGGCATCGAGGAGATCTTCAAAGTCGAGGCAATCCTCGGTGCTGCATCCGGTGACGACGATGGTCTCAAGGTGTGGCAGCTCGCTGCGCGGAATCGCTTGCAGCATCGCCAAGAGCGGCTGGCTGACGATGGCTATGCGGGCGCGAGTGTCGTTGAGCAGGTAGCGGTAGTCGTCGGGTTTGAGCAGAGTATTGGTGGGAACCGCGACCGCGCCTATCTTGATAGCGCCGAAGAAGCCATAGAGAAACTCGGGAGTGTCGAGCAGGATGAGCTGTACGCGCTCCTCGTGCTGCACGCCCAGCTTGCGCAGCGCGTTACCCAGGCGGTTGGTGCGCTCCAGCAGTTGCGCGTAAGTTACGCGCTGATCGCCACATTCGATAGCAACTTTGCCGCCACGGCCTTCGCGCACGTTGCGATCGATGAAGTAGGTGGTGACGTTGAACTGGGCAGGGAGTTGGACCATGGCGGGCGCGGAAGCACGCATTATAACGGCCGGTTTCACTCCTGAGGGGCTTCAGCGCAGGTTCATCACCAGCAGCTTGCGCACGGTCATCTCCTCGATGGCGTAGCGGATGCCTTCGCGTCCCATGCCGGAATCCTTCATGCCGCCGTACGGCATGTGGTCAATGCGGAAGGTGGGAACATCGCCCACGATCACGCCGCCGACATCGAGCTGATCATAGGCCGAGAACAGGAGTGCGGCGTCGCGAGTGAACAGTCCAGCCTGAAGACCGAACGCAGAATCGTTGACGGTGCGCACGGCGCCGGGGAAGTCGGTGTATGGTTCGACCGTCACCACCGGCGCGAACAGCTCCTGGCAGTTGACGCGCATGTTGGGGCGGGTTCTGGTGAGCACGGTCGGTTCGTACATGGACCCGGTGCGCTTGCCGCCACACAGCAGTTTGGCGCCGGCGGAGACGGCTTCGTTCACCCACTCCTCGGTGCGGCGGGCGTCGGCTTCGTTGATCATGGGGCCAACGTCGGTGGACTCGTCGAGCGGATTGCCGATCTTCAGGGCCTGCACGCGCGGCACGAAGGCACGCAGGAAGGCTCCCATCACACCCTGCTCCACCAGGATGCGCTGCACGGAAATGCAGCTCTGCCCGGCAAACGTGAAACCACCAAAGGTGCAGCGCTCGGCGGCGTGATCAATATCGGCGTCGCTGTGGACGATGACGCCGGCGTTGCCGCCGAGTTCGAGTGTCACGTGTTTGCGCCCGGATTTTTTCTTCAAGTCCCAGCCCACATCGGCGCTGCCGGTGAAGGAGAGCTTCTTGAGTCGGTCGTCGGTGACCAGGCGCTCGGCATCGCGGCCGGAGAGGGGAAGCACGTTCAGCCCGCCCGCGGGCCATCCGGCTTGCTGAACGAGTTCGGCGAGCAGCAGGGAACTGAGCGGCGTCTGCGAAGCGGGCTTCTGAACGATGGTGCAGCCGGCAGCGATGGCAGGCGCAACCTTGTGGGCCACCAGGTTGAGAGGAAAATTGAAGGGCGTGATGGCCGCGACGGGGCCCATGGGGAAGCGTCGGACCAGGGCCCAGCGTCCTTCGGCATAGGCCTGCAGGTCGAGCGGAAGATACTCGCCGTAGATGCGAGTGCTTTCTTCGGCCGCGATGGTGAAGGTAAAAATGGCGCGGTCCACTTCGCTGCGCGCGGTCTTGAGCGGCTTGCCCGCTTCCTGGGCGATGGTGCGCGCGAACTCCTCGTGGCGCTCGCTGATTCCCTTGGCCACCGCGTGCAGAATTCGCTGGCGGGCGTAGGCGGGCATGTGGCGCGTGGTTTCGAAAGCGCGAACGGCGGACGCGATGGCAGCTTCGGCGTGCACGGGCGTGGGGCGGAAAGTGGTGGCGACCACGCTGCCGTCGAAGGGCTTGCCTTCGCTCAGCCATTTGCCGTCGAGCAGAAAACCTGCCGATTTGGTGGCGGTACTTGCGGTAGCCATCTTGGTTTACCTCCTAAGGCTCTCCTCTGGGCGTGAGCACTGCGAGCAATACGGCCACAATCAGCAGCCCGGGCACGTCGCCGAACAGGTGGCCGCTTTCTGCAGGCTCTCTGAAAGAGTGAATCGCCATGATTCCGGCGTGCACCACGCTCGACCACACGGTGAACCAGATCAGGCTGGTGTGCTTGAGCGGATTGCGCGCAGCCATCAGCAAGAACACTCCCAGAGTGGCGTACACGCCCAGGATCATTTGTTCGTATTCAGGCTGATTGGGAGTCCAGCGCCAGCCCGCAGGCCACACCTGCATCAGCGGATAGATGCCGACGGTGAAAATCAAACCCACGAGCACCAGCGCATACCTCAAGTACTGGATACGGCCTGAGTCAGCCATTTGTGTCTCCCCCTTCTGGCAATCTTAAGCGCTGCGCGGCGCGGCGGCGACGCGCGGTTCGGCCACCGCGGCTAGCGCCGCTTCGAGTACGTCCAATCCTTCGCGGAACTGAGCGTCGGTGATGACCAGCGGAGCCAGCAGGCGAATCACGTTGCTGTACGATCCGGCAGAGAGCACCACCAACCCGTGTTCGTAGCAATAGCGCACCAGTTCGCTGGTTTCCTCGGCCGCGGGCTCACGCGAGTCAGTCTCGCGCGACTGCGGGCGCACCAGTTCGATGGCGCGCATGGCGCCCAGCCCGCGCACGTCGCCGACCAGCGGCCAGCGGCGCTGCCACTCGCGGGCGCGGGTGGCAAAGAGTTCGCCCAAATGTTCGGCGCGGGCGCACAAACCTTCCTGCTCGATGGTTTCAATGGCGGCCAGCGCGGCCTCGCAGGACATGGGATTGCCGCCGAACGTCCCACCCAGTCCGCCGACGCAGGCCGCGTCCATCACTTCGGCGCGTCCGGTGACGGCCGCGAGCGGCAGGCCCCCGCCCAGCGACTTGGCCGTGCAGATCAGGTCCGGCTCCACGCCGTAGTGCTCGCTGGCGAACATGCGCCCGGTGCGGCCAAAGCCGCTTTGCACTTCGTCGGCGATCAGCAGGATGCCGTGCTTGCGGCAGATTTCGTGCACGATGGAGAAAAA
>JBOGLL010000321.1:0-6829 GCA_050746065.1 Terriglobales bacterium
GTGCACCAGGGCCAGTTGCGGGTTTACCGCAGCCGCAGCGGCGGGAACGAATGGGAGGCGCTCACCAACGGGCTTCCGCAAAGCCACTGCTACGTGAACGTGCTGCGCGATGCCATGTCCGTGGACACGCTCCAGCCTTGCGGCGTCTATTTCGGGACTAGCGGTGGGCAGGTGTATGCATCGGCGGACGCCGGGGACTCCTGGGCGCCCATCGTGCGCGACCTTCCCGGAGTGCTATCGGTCGAAGTGCAGACGCTGAAATAGGCGCGAGGCTGCGAATGATCCGCGTCATCCTGCCGCCGCATCTCAGGACGCTGTCGCAAACCGGCAGCGAGGTGCAGCTCGAAGTTACGGGGCCGGTGACGCAGCGCTCCGTGCTGAACGCGCTTGAGGCGCGTTATCCCATGCTGCGGGGCACGATCCGCGACCATGGGACCCTGCAACGGCGGCCGTTCCTGCGCTTCTTCGCCTGCGAGGAGGACCTGTCGCACGAATCGCCGGACGCTCCCTTGCCCGACGCGGTCGCGTCCGGGAAAGAGCCGCTGGTGATTCTGGGAGCAGTCGCCGGCGGTTAGCAGAGGAATTCGCCCTCCTGCTGGGTTACGTGGTGCCGTTCACGGCAAGCCATTGGGGGCCTACTCTGATTGGCCGGACGCCTCGCGTGCGCAGGGCTTAGAAATCTGGTGAAAGCCGGGAGCGACCGACGCGCCCTAATCGGCAAACGCGATGGATTTCCCTGCGCCGGCCGCCAGCGCCCGCTGATACACGATGACCGCTGCGGCGACGTCCTGCAGGGCCATGCCGGTGCTGTCGAAGATGGTGATTTCCTCGGCGGAAGTGCGGCCGGGCTTGGCGCCCGCTACGACCTCGCCCAATTCCGCGTGGACCGCTTCGCGGGTGAGCAGGCCTGCAGCCAGAGCATGATGCAAGTCACCGATGGTGGCGCATTGGTCGAGGACGTCCACCACAACTTTGTTCCCCGCCAGCAACCGCGGATCGAGTTCCTGCTTGTCTTCGTTGTCGGCGCCCACGCCGGCAACGAACGTGCCCGGCCTTACGTGCTCACGCCCCAGAAACCATTTCTTCGACGGAGTGCAGGTGATGCAGACGTCACTCTGCCCCACGGCTTTCGCCAGATCATCGGCCGCGGTCACGCCGATGCCCAGCTCGGAGCTCATCTCTGCCGCGAACTTCTTCGCGTGCTCCCGGCCGGCGTCCCAGGCGAAGGCCTTCTGGATGGGCAGGACGCGGGTCAGCGCGCGCAGTTGCACCCGACCCTGGTTGCCGCATCCGCAGATGGTTGCTGCCTTCGAGTCGGGCCGCGCCAGGCGCCGGGCAGCGACGGCGGTAGCCGCGCCGGTGCGCTGGATGGTGATCTCGATGGAATCCATCACCGCCAGCGGAGTTCCGTTGGCGCCATCCGACAGCAGCACCACGCCCTGGATGTTGGGGATGCCCAGCTTCTCCGCGTTGGCGAAGAAGTTGGCGTTGAGCTTGGCGGCGAAGTAGCTGCGATCGAGATGCAGCAGGCCGGCCTTGATGTGGAATCCGCCGCCCTCGGCATGCACTCCGAGCACGCCCGGAGGCGGGGCTCTGCGCTCGCCGTGCAGGCGGAAGGCCTGCTCGACGGCGACGATGGCGTCGTCGAGCGTGAGCAGTCGGGCCACGTCGCTGCGGGTGAGGAGGAGGGTCCGGGGACGGGGAGCCATCTTGAGGAACTGTAACAGTTTTGTGTGCTCCTTGGGGCGCCCCCACTGCAACCTCGTTGCTGCGCGGCAGGGGTGGCGGCGGTGCGGGGACAAGGGATAAGGGGGGATATACCATGATCTTTGAGAACAAAGGACTTAAGCGGCCGGTCTAAGCGTATCTGGCTGAGCCCACCGGGTTTAGGTATGAGGTCTTTGAAAAGAAATGGCTTACTGCCGCTTCGGGCTGCCGGTCTACGGAGTTTCTTAATGCGAACATGATTTCAAGCAGGTTAGCACGAGCGGGTAGGCCTTGTCAAGAGAAATATTCGCTAAATGTTCTCCGCGCGACTCTCAACGGAAACCCTCCCACCCTGTCGCTCCAAAAGCGGGAGTGACAAGGGTGGGGCAGCCCCGGCGGCTAGGAAGCCGCTTGCCTGGCGAGTATTTCGTGGATGTCGCCGGGGTGACGGGAGACGTCGCTGGCCCAGGCGCCGAAACCGCCGTGACCGTTGACCGCACGAATCCACTCAGCGAGGAACTCGCGTTTGGTTTGCTGCTCCTGATTGTCCTGGCCTTTCACTTCCAGCACCAGCATGGTTCCGTTAGCCAGCCGAACAAGATAGTCGGGCCGGAATTTGCGGATCACACCTGCATGGGAATATGTGATCTCGAAGCCCAGGTGGTCGTTCTTGACCCAAGCGGCAACTGCAGAGTTGCGGTCGAGTTCGAAGGCTTCGCTGGCCTCCCAAGTGCTGTCGAACACGCACAGGTTGATGTGCGACCGCTTGGTGTGTTCGCAGGGGCGGCCGGTGTACCAGGGCAGCATGTCGCCGGTGCCGCGGATGGGCTTTTCGCTGTCGAATACCGGAACCAGAGAACGTGCATTCTCGTCGGCCAAGGTAGCGGTATTGGCTGCGTCGAGCAGTAAGGGCTTGGCCTTGGAGGGATCGAGCCGCTGCCCCAGCGCCGGGCCGCTTTTGAGATCACCTGGCCCAACGTCATTCGCATTGACCATGAATTCCGCCCTCAGTTGACACTCGATGGCCTCAAGCTGGCAGAAAAAAAGCGCCGGTTGTTCTCGCGCTATTCCGCGTCCCACCAGTGTTTGAGGAGCCGTTTGGTAATGCCGCTGGCGCCGGGATAATCGGCTTCGCGCCAGGCTTTGACGCGAGGGCGAATCTTGATGACCAGGGGAAGCTCGATGAACTCGCCGGGGTCGTCAAACGATTTGGAGGATTCGGAGGCGCGAACATAGCCCGCCGGGCGACGGCCTGCCTTCTTCGTAAACTCGCGGGTTTCGCGTTGGTAGCTCCAATACAGGGAGGGCTCCTCGTAGGGGAGTTGAGGATGAGCTGGTCAATGGTCTTGGGCATGGCTTCGATCGAAAACCGAGATCCTTCGACTCGCGCTCCTTCGCGACCTCGTCCCGCAAGCGGAACTCGGTGCTCGGTCGCGCTCGCTCAGGATGACAACAAGAAACTGTGCATCAAGTACTTGCAAGGCGTCACACCGGAGTAGCCACAAATTCGCGGACATCCACCTGGACTCCGCGGCGCAAGGCTTCGCGGGCAGCATCGAGCAGACTGCGGGTCACATCGGCGGAGACGTAGGCTTCGCCGCAGTTGTTGCAGACCTGGGCAGGGACGTTGCGCACGACCAGGGCCGCTCCCTCCCGCTCGAGGGTGACGGTGGTGTGGCCGTCACGGGTTTCGCCGCGCTTGCAAACCACGCACTTCATGGCTTTCTCCTTTCGAATCCCGGGTCCCACTGGCCCGGATCCGGTTCGTACACGGTAATCACTATTGTTTCATGGCCGGACGAAGCCGTAACCAACATGGAGGGGGCGTGCTTGTACCCATCCCAGCAAGAGGCGGCTGGGATAGGGCTGGTCGTCCGGGTAACTTTCGATTTCCTTGCCCTCGGCAATCACGCGAGCCACGTCTCCTTCGCGGATTCCTCTCTCGGCCATGCGCCGCACTGCATGGATGCGGTACAGCAACTGGGGCGGTTGCTCAGGCAAGACTAATCACCTTCAGGCTCTCGATGCCGCGGTCGTCAATCACTTTGATGGCTACGCGCTTGTTGGAACCGGGCTCGGAACGATGGGCCGCTTGCCCGGCTTGCCGCTCTTACCTTTCGCGCGCGCCATGTTGGTGGGTGATTCTATTACGGATTGCGACGCGGGGAGAGGAGAGGGGCGGGTTTGTTTGGGCCCGGCCGGGGGCGGCCGGGCTACGTGTGTTCTCCCACGTTAGCGCCGGACTGCACGGGGCACAATTCGGGCCGGGTCAAAGACCCGGCCCCACACGGGCATGAGCGGGAGGAAGGACGCGGTCGAGGGCGACCGCGCCACACGAACAGCCGGGTCAGAGACCCGGCCCCACACGGGCGGGGGCGGGAGTAAGGAGGCGAGAGGCGGGCGCGATACACTGCATTCGTCTTTAGAAAAAAAGATGTAATGACTTCCGCGAGCTGCCTTTTCTGCAAAATCGTTGCCGGCGAACTGGCTGCGCCCGTCGTGCTCGAGGATGAGCACGTGCTGGCGTTCCTGGACCATCGTCCGTTGTTTCCCGGACACTGCCTGCTGGTGACGAAAGTTCACTACGAAACCCTGGCTGATCTTCCGCAGGACATGGTTGGTCCCGTCTTCGCGGCGGTGCAATTGCTGAGTCGCGCGGTGGAGGAAGCGCTGTCGGCGGACGGCGTGTTGGTGGCCATCAACAACCGGGTGAGCCAGAGTGTGCCCCATCTGCATGTGCACATCGTGCCGCGGCGGCGCAAGGACGGCCTGAAGGGATTTTTCTGGCCAAGGCAGAATTACAAGGATGAAGAAACAAAGACAGCGGTGTGTGAGGCGATTCGGCGGGCGGTGGAAAAAGACAGGAGGCAGGACGCAGGAGGCAGGGATTAGAAACTGATTTTCAGCCTCAGGTCTAAAAAGTCATCCGCAGCAGGATCTCCCACGTTAGCGCGCACGAGCAGGGCGCGAACGAGGGGTACCGAGGCATCCCGGACAATTTGTCTTTTTCCCTCAGGGGCTAAAGCCCTATATTCATCCACCCTGACGGCACGGCTAAAGCCGTGCCCTTCCGAAAGCGTGCCACAAGCCAGTCAGCGCACGGCCAGCCGTGCCACAAACAGTCCGCGAACGCTTCCGCGCTTACGAACTCCTGCTGGCGCTGTGGTGGCGTAGTGTCTGCGGATACCGCGAAGGCAAAACTCCGAAGCGGCGCTGGAACAGGCGGCCGAAATGGCTGAGATGAGAGAAGCCGGAGGCGAAACAGGCGTCGGTGACGGACGCGCCTTCGCGCAGGCGGCGGGCTGCTTCGCCCAGGCGGATGCCGAGCAGATAGCGATGCGGCGGCGTTCCGGCGAGTTCGCGGAAGACGCGGGCGAAGTGGAACGGACTCATGCCGAAACGGCGTCCCAGCGACGACAGGGAATGGTCCAGGGAGTATTCGTGCTGCAAGAGGTCGCAGGCGGCGCGCACGCGCTCCGCGTACCAGGCAAGTTGCGGGGCGCGAAAGGGTCGTTGTGGAAAATCCCCGTTGCCCGCGGCGGCGCCGAGGATCTCACCGGCGAGCGACTCGGTGACCAAGCTCTCGCTGGGCTGGCTCACAGCCTCATCCAGCAGCAGTTTCAGATAAGCCAACCGGTTGGTCTGGCGGCGGATGCGCAGGCCCAGCTTCGCGGACGCCCCGGCGTGGCGCGTGGTTTCTTCGGCAAACGCAGGGTCGAAGCCGATGCTGAGACACACGTCCGAAGGATGGCGCTCGGGGTGGCGGCAGCGATACACCTCGCCCGGCCCTGACGCCAGGATCATGCCGGCGTCCATGCGCCATTCGCGGCACCCGGCCGTGAGCAGGAAGCCTCCGCGCTCCACGAAGTTCACGGAGTGGCATTCCGAGACTTCCTCGCTGGGATCGCAGTGCTCCATTCCCTCAGGATGGTCGAAGCGACCGACCATCACCAGCGGCGTGGTCACGATGGCAAGGAAGCGGTTCATGGAATCGCCCCAGTATAAGCGTCGCCTGGTTGGATGCATGGGCACGCCCTACAGATTTGGCAAGAAATTGCTAATCCTCCAGCAAGAAAGCGTGAGACTGGCGGGCCGGCCTCCGCCGAGACTGCCGGGCAGGAGGAACGAATGAAGACCGTACGGGTGTTGGTGTTCCTATTGACCGGGGTCGCGGGGCTGGCCGCGTTGCCGCGGGCAGCGGCGGACGATCGCGAGGCTGACCGCAAGGCCATCCGCGAACATATTGACGCGATCTTTCAGGCCTACATGCGGAAGGACCGGCCTGCGATCCGCGCCACGCACGCGGCCGACTGGCGCGGTTTCCTGACGTCGTCGCGCAGCATCATCCGCGGAATCGATCAGTACATGCAGACGGCGGAGCGCTTCCTCGAAGGCCCCGCGCGCCTGGCTTCGTACAAGATGCGCGAGTTCGACATCTATTTTTACGGCGACCTGGCGGTGGCGCCCTACATCGCCGACATCGAGTTGGAGGTCGGTGGGCAAAGAGTGACCAGTGCGCTCCGCGTACTCGACATTTACGCCCGCCAGAAGGGGCACTGGAACCAGGTGGCGTCGGACGTGGCCAATCATCCGGACGTGATCGCCGCGCAACGCCAGCAACCGTATGCATTGAGTGCCGAAGAACGGCGAGAACTGCTAAAAGCGCGGCAGGCGGTGTGGCGGGCTTATTTCGCCAATGATGCGCAACACCTGGACAAGGTGATCCCCGCGGAAACCATTGCCGTTAATGCCGGTGAAGAGGCCTGGGGAGATCGCGCCGCGGTGCTGGCCGGCGCCGCTGGATTCGCTGCCAGCGGCGGCAAGCTGGTGAAGCTGGAGTTCCCAAAGACGGAAGTCCAGATGTATGGCGATGTGGCCATCCTGTACACCACCTGGTCCTACACGCTGGAGGTGGAAGGCAAGCAGCAAACGTCCTCGGGACGAGGAACGGAGATTTTCGTCCGGCGCAATGGTGAGTGGGTGAATTCAGGCTGGCATTTGGATTCGGGGAAGTAGTCGGGAACAGGAGGCGGGAGGCAGATGCTCCCACCCTATCGCGCCAAAAACGGGCGCGATAAGGGTGGGGCAGCACCAAGTGTTTTGGAAGAAGCTGAAATTGCTC
>JBOGLL010000322.1:0-5401 GCA_050746065.1 Terriglobales bacterium
CCGCACTTGCCGAATCTGAATCTTCAATCGCTTCGACTTCCACGCCTCGGACCGGGGCGCGCGTCACCGGGTTGAGGGCCAGCACCGACAGGCGGCGTTGGTCGCCGGGAAACAGGAAGCGCGACCAGGCCACGCGGATATCAAAGAACTCCGCGGTCACTGAACCGAGGCTTACGATTCCCTTCTGCGTTTGGCTGTCCGTGGTGAATTCGTACCGCAGCCGGTACCACAGCAGTTTCTCGCGCTCGTGCGGCAGCATTTGCGAGACGAGGTTTGAAAAGATCACGGTGAGTTGGTTGTCCCCGGGTTGAAGCGTAGCCTCGACCGTGGACGCCGCTGCCACGCGGTCCGCCGGATCGAGGATCTCTGCGCGGAACCGCGCTGGAACCGGTTGACGTGCCCGGTTCCGCACGGGGGCACGCACAAGCAGGGATTCACCCTCGACCAAAGCGCGGACCCCGCGCTCATCCATGCTGATACTGCTGATTGCGGCGGTATTTGGCTGGGCGGATGCGCAAGGGCCTCCGCAGACGAGGCAGGCCGCCAGGCAGAGTCTGAAGAAACGGTCGGTGAGAGCGACGAACAGGGTCATTGGGGTGCCCGACCCGATGTTCCCATGGATGCAGGCCCTGGCCCACAGGGTGCCCGCGACCGAACCCCGGGAAGAATCCATGGGCCGGACGATGGCGCCCAGCCACCGCCACTTCTCTTGTCCAGCCCCAAAACCTTCCCGGCGAGTGCGGGAAAAGGTCTTGACAGCCGTTCTCTGGATTTGTATATTACCCATAGGTTATGCAACCTATGAGTTATGGACATATGACGCCGGATCCCCTCGACACCACCTTTGCCGCGCTTGCCGATCCCACGCGAAGGGCCATCCTCGCCCGGCTGGCCTCGGGTGAGGCCTCGGTCGCGGAACTGGCCGAGCCTTTCGAGATGACCCAGCCGGCAATCTCCAAGCACCTCAAGGTGCTGGAACGGGCCGGTCTGATTTCGCGGGGCCGCGATGCGCAGCGCAGGCCGCGCCGGCTCGAGGCCGGGCCGCTGGCGGAGGCCAACGAATGGCTGGAGCGCTACCGCCAGAACTGGGAGGCCAGCTTCCAGCGGCTGGACGCGCTACTCGACGAATTAAAGGCCAACGAGAAGACACGTGGGCGCATCCAGCACCAAGCAGCAGGTGGCAGGAGAAAGATGGCAGGAAAAGATATTCGAAAAGAGAGGAAAACGAATGACCGAGAATAGTCCTGCAAAGATAACTGCGGCGCCTGATATGAAGCTTGAGCTAGTGCCGGTACCGGTGTCTGACGTGGATCGTGCCAAGGCCTTTTACGTTGAAAAAGTTGGATTCCACGCAGACCATGATGTGACGCCGGGCAACGGAATGAGGGTTGTTCAGCTCACACCACCCGGATCGGCGTGTTCGATCGTGATCGGAACTGGCTTAGGCGAAATTTCCGAAATACCGCCCGGTTCCGTCAAGGGGCTGCATCTGGTAGTCGCAGACATCGCCGCGGCCCGCGAATCGCTGCTGGGCCGCGGGGTGGAAGTGGGCACAATCAAGGATTTGGGTGGCATCCTGTTTGCCCGCTTCGCCGACCCTGACGGCAACTCGTGGTTATTGCAGGAAATACCGGCCAGGTTCCGGAAGAACAAGTAAAACAAGTAAGTAGTTCGATCGACGCAGTAAAGCTGGTTTCAAAGATCGATCTTGGAGGCTCGGTCGTTACCCTCGGGGGCTGAAGCCCGATGTCTACGCGAGCTCGAGCGGCGCGGTCGCTGCGCGAGTCGAGCCTGAAGGCCCGACCTACCGAGCCGCGCCCTTTCCAAGCAGGATGTCAACAGAGCCAAGCCAGTTCTAGAGAATAAACTCAAAGGAGAGAACTCATGAAGAGCACTGGAGCATTGCAAGTCAGTACCCCCACGGACCGCGAGATCGTGATGACGCGTGTTTTCAACGCACCGCGCCGCCTCGTCTACGACGCCCACACTAAACCCGAGTTGGTCAGGCAGTGGCTGCTCGGGCCGGACGGCTGGACGATGCCGGTCTGCGAGATTGACCTGAGAGTTGGAGGCCGCTATCGGTACGTGTGGCGGAAGGAAGCCACTGGAACCGAGATGGGGATGGGCGGCGTCTTTCGCGAGATCGAGGCGCCGGAGCGGATCGTCAACACGGAGAAGTTCGACGACGCCTGGTATGCGGGTGAGGCATTGGATACCCTTGTCCTGGTCGAGCAGGGCGGAAAGACCACGCTCACGCAGACGATGCTCTTAGAGTCGCGCGAGGCGCGTGACGCTGTCCTCAAGACCGGGATGGAGAAGGGTGTGGACGTGAGCTACGACCGGCTGGATGAAGTGCTGGCGTCGATGGAGACGGGAGGCGCCGGCCAGCGAACCAAGGCGTCATGAGTGGATCGCGCCCGGCCGCGCGCCGGTCGGCAAAGACGAAGCGCGCGGCCGCGGGGCCAGCCGGCCAGAAACCGAAAGGCACGCTCGACGCCCAGGTTCGCGCGGTAATCGCGTCACTGAAGCGCCTGGGCACGCAGCGCAATCGCGAGGGTATGGCGCGCTACGCCATCCCCTCCGACAAGGCGTTCGGCGTGTCCATGGCCACCATGCAGAAGCTGGCCAAGGGTCTGGGGCGGAATCACGCGCTCGCCGCCGCGCTCTGGGAAACGGGCTGGTACGAGGCCCGTATGATGTGCGCGTTCGTGGATGAGCCGGAGCGGGTCACTCCCGCACAGATGGACCGCTGGTGCCGCGACTTCGACAACTGGGCCATTTGCGACACCTTGTGCTTTGTGCTGTTTGACCGTACGCCGCACGCCTTCGGCAAAGTGGCGCAGTGGTCCCACCGGCAGGATGAGTTCGAGAAACGGGCGGCCTTCGCTTTGCTGGCCAGTCTGGCCGCGCACGACAAGAGCACCGGCGACGAGGCGTTCCATCGTTGCCTGCCGCTGGTGGAGCGCGCCGCCAGCGACGAGCGCAACTTCGTCAAGAAGGGCGTGAGCTGGGCGCTGCGCGGGATCGGACGACGCAACCTCAAACTGAACGCAGCCGCCGTGAAGGTGGCATGGCGCCTTTCGGCGTCGCCGCAACCTGCGACGCGCTGGGTGGGGAAGGACGCGCTAAGGGACATTACCCGTTCCGCCGTGATCCGAAAGCTCGAGGCGCGACATCGCGCATCGGACTAGGAGATTGGGCTGGTGGCCTACATCGGCTGCAGTTGGCAGATGTGGGGTCTTTGCGACAACCTGAGTCCTACGCCTCGACACCGCCTTGGACTGAAGGGACCATCGATCCCACAGGAATGAAGAGGTCCCAAGCGGTTGCACTCACGATCGCTGGGATGAAATCAAGAAACCCACATCTGCCAACTGCCGGCAGATGTGGGGCACCAGGCCAACTGCCGGCAGATGTGGGGCACCAGGCACGAGATTAACACTGTCCAGTGCCCGCAACGAAGGAGTGTCCCAGTCTGTTCCGCAATCAGGTCAAGCCACGGAACCCGCATGAATAGCGGTCGGAAGGGGGCCAGGACAGACCGGGATGCCCGAGAAATGGTTACACGGGCCGTCATCAGAAGAGGCTACACGCGGAGACACCGCATGAATACTGGCTGCCCCCCAGGGATTCGAACCCCGATATGCTGATCCAGAGTCAGCTGTCCTACCATTGAACGAGGGGGCAGGAGGATTGGTAATTTAGTGATTTGTTATTGGTAATTTGAAAGACCCAATTACAAGCTTCATTGTAAGGTGTGCGGCAAGTGAGGGTCAACGGAGGGAGATTCCGGTTTTCAGTTTCAAGTGAGGCTGTTGAATCATTGAGTCATTGAGAGATTGAATCATTGACGAGCTACGGAAAGCCCTTGAATTCAACCCCTCAGTGGTTCAATGACTCAATGATTCAATGATTCAATCTGCTTTCTGCTTCACCCTCACCACCACGATCTTGGAAAACCCTTCGTCGAAGGCCGGGGGCTTGAGTTTGGCGGCCAGGCGGCGCATCACTTCTTCCGGGACCATACGCTCGCGGCGCTTGTTGCGCTCCAGGCAAACCTCGATGGGCACGTCGAAATAGACAGCCTGCACTTCATATCCCAGGGCCTTGGCCATCTTGATCCACTGGCGGCGCTCGCCGGGAGAAAGATTGGTGGCGTCCACATAGTTCCAGGGCATCTTGGCGATCAGGCGGGCGCGCAGCAGCGAGCGCAGCGTAGAGAACACCAGGCTCTGGTAGCGCTGCTCGGTGATGTCGTCGAACAGGATGGAGCGCAGCATGTCGCTGGAAAGCGGCGTCACGCCCCGGCGCTTGAACCATGTGGTCTTGCCCGAGCCGGGCATGCCGATGGCCAGCACCACCACGCCCCGAGGGGCGCGCGGCGTTTGCTTGGCCGGCGGCTGGAGCATGGCTTCGGCGGGTCGCGCCGGCGGCGCCGACGGTGATTCCGGCTGGGTCTCGATTTCCATTTCCGGAGCAGGTTTGCTGATCGCTGGCGCCGCTCTGCTCACCGGTGCAGCGGCTTTGCTCGCGGCAGGAACCGGCGGGCCCGCTTTGGGAGCCGCGGAAACCGGCGCAGGGGGGCGTCCGAAATCCGAGGGATACATCGGCTGCAGCGGCGCCGGACCGGAAGAATCCTCGGGCTTGGGCTGCCCGACCCTTCCGGTTGCTTCGGTTTCCTGCCCGCCCTTCTTCTTGCGGCGCTTCATGCGCTCGCGCATCCACTTACGCATCGGGTCCTTCGCTCCACTCAGGATTTCGCCTGCGGATTCCCGCCTGGCTCACTTAAGCATGCGAGGCTTGTAACACAGGAGAGGTATCGCGGGCAATCACAGCACGCGTTTCACGCTGCGCACGCGCACCATCTGCTTCGATTGCAGGGAAATCCCTACGCGCTCACCTTGGACCAACTCAGGCTGCTCCAGGCGGACGCGGTAGGCGGCGCCCTGCCCGCCGGGCACCAGGGGAAGGCTGGCCAGGTGCACGGGTTGCGTTCCTGGCGCCGGAAGCTCAGCAAGCAGGAAGAAGGACGGCTGCTTCACCGGCCGGTCGCATTCGACGATCAGATCAAGCGGCGCCGTCACTCGGCCAAGCTGGAGATGCAGTATCAGCTCCCAGGGATTGCCCGTGCTGAACTCTTCCCGCACCTGCCTCTGTTCAAACACGACGTCCCGCACCCTGCCAGGCGCCAAGGTGGAGGGCCGTGGCGGCCATTCCTTGGCGGGCGAATGTTCGCTCAGACGCAGTACCTGGAAGAGCTTGGCTACGTGTGTCATGGTGATCAAGAAGCTGAGGGTCGCTCCAGGAGGAGCGTCCGGGTGGTCCAGCCGAACGCAGACAATGCTGGGGCCGGCGTCGCTCAGGTCAAACCCTGAGCGATCGATGCCGGAAAACGACAGCG
>JBOGLL010000323.1:0-11585 GCA_050746065.1 Terriglobales bacterium
CCTGCTGGCTGTTCCGCAATCGCGGCGATGGGACCTTTGAAGACGTTACGGCAACCAGCGGAGTCTTCGATACCAGCTCGAAGTCGCTGGGCGTGGCCCTGCTGGACTACAACCAGGACGGCTGGCCCGACCTGCTGGTGGCCAACGACACCCAACCCAACAAGCTCTACCGCAACCAGCGCAATGGCACCTTCAGAGAAGTTGCCGTCGAAGCCGGCCTGGCCTTCAGCGCCGACGGCAAAGCCCGCGCCGGCATGGGCGTGGACGTGGCCGACTTCGAGAACTCAGGCCAGCCCGGCGCCGCCATCACCAACTTCGACAACGAGATGGTCGGGCTCTATCGCGCTGCCAGCAAGGGCGCGTACGAAGACGTCGCGATGCGCGCGGGGGTGGGAGCGGCTTCGAAGAATACGCTGGGTTTCGGATGCGCGTTTCTCGACGCCGACCTGGATGGCGCCCTCGATCTGCTGGTCGCCAACGGCCACATTGATGAAACCGTGCGCAACATCCGCGGCAATGTGGGCTATGCCCAGCCTCCGCAGCTCTTTCTGAACAACGGGAAAGGCGGCTTTCGCGATGTCGCTTCCCAACTGGGCAAAGAGTTTGCTCAGCCTAAAGTCGGCCGCGGACTCGCTTGTGGTGACTTCGATCGCGACGGCGACCTCGACGTCCTCATGACCACCAATCGCGGTCCTGCGTTCCTCTTTCGTAGCGACCATCCGGCAGGCCACAAGAGCATTCGTTTCCACCTGGCCGGAACGAAATCCAACCGTGACGCCATCGGTGCCACCGTGCGCATCTACCACGGCGATTCCAGCCAAACGCGCATGGTCAAGAGCGGGTCGAGCTATCTCTCGCAATCCGAATTCCCCGTCACGTTTGGACTGGGCAAGCGTGACCGCGTTGATCGGGCGGTGATTCAGTGGCCGAGCGGAAGGACCGAAGAGCACAAGGGCCTTGCCGCCGGCCGAACCTACGAATGTGTGGAAGAGAAGGGAATCACACCGCTTCCGAGCTTCTAATATGTTTGTGTTATTGTCCCGCCGCCTGTCTCCCCGCTAGAGTCTTAAGGTTTTTGATTCCGGACATTTCCCGATACGTCGATGTTTTCCGCTGTGATCTATCGGCATGCCGAGGTATCGGCTTTTTGTGAATCCAGCTTGGCGCTGATCTCCTGAGGAGTGACGATGCGTTCTTGGATGGCGTTGGGTCTGTTGTTGGCCCTTCCCTTTACCGGTTTCGCCCAGCAGTACGCCGCCGGCACGATCTCTGGCGTCGTAAGTGATCCGCAAGCGGCCGTGGTGAGCGGCGCCGAGGTCGAGGTCACGGCCACGGCGACGAACCAGAAGCGCACAGCGACCACCGATGGCCAAGGGCGGTTCGTGGTGCCGGGCTTGCAGCCGGGAAGCTATCAGGTAGCTGTGAAAGCAACCGGCTTTCAACCCAAGCAGGTCCCGGTGTCTCTTCGGGTTGGACAGCAAGTCCTCCTGCGGATTTCAGTGGAGGTGGGCCAGGCCACCGAAGTAATTGAGATTGACGACCGCGAACTAGCCTACCGGCCCCGGATCGAGACCTCGGTTGTAGACGGCGTCGTCGGCTCCGCCCAGATTGAGCATCTCCCGCTCAATGGGCGCAATTACATGGAGCTGGCGTTGCTCACGCCGGGAAACTCGCTGGCGCCGAACTTCGATCCCACCAAGACCAACACGGTGGTGATTTCCTCCGCAGGACAACAGGGCCGCGGCGGCAACATCACCATTGACGGCGCCGATAACAACGACGACGTCGTCGGCGGCCCGTTACTCAATCTTCCGCAGGATGCCGTCGCGGAATTCCAGGTAGCCACGAACCGTTTTTCAGCCTCGCTCGGCCGCTCGGCCTCCTCCGTCATCAACGTGGTGACCAAGGCCGGGACCAATACCTGGCACGGGTCAGCGTCCGTTTTTCTGCGTGACAAGCGGTTACAGGGACTTCCCGCCACCTTCGATCGCTCCTTGGAAGCGCTGCCCTTCGACCGCCAGCAGTACGCCGCTTCTCTGGGCGGGCCGCTCAAGCAGGACAAGGTTTGGTGGTTTACGGCCTTCGAGTACCGCAACCAGGATGGCGCCGTACTCGTCGGAGAGCGCGACATTGTTGCGCAGGAGATCATCCGCACCTTCGCGCCCGCCCCGCTCGACGACCTGTTATTCAACACGCGGGGGGATTGGCAGATTTCGGGCCGGGACCGAGCCTTTTTCCGCTATTCACTGGAGCGCGCCGACGACGTCGCGCAAAGCACCCTGAACCGGGCCTTGGGGTCGGCTTCGCAACGCCAGCAGGCTGACAACCGCTTTCAGACCTTTGCCTCCGAGTGGATGCACATATTTTCCGCGCGCCTGTTCAACCGACTCAGTTTTAGCATCAATAACTTCTTCAACCGCGCGGAGCCCGTGACCCCTGGGCCGCAACTCACATTTCCCAGCATCCAGGATGGCGCGTCGTTCCGTGTACCGCAGCAGACGCGCCAGAACCGCCTGCAGTTTGCCGACACGCTCAACTGGGTGACTGGCCGCCACAGCCTGTCGTTCGGCGAGGAAGTGCAGCGCATTGACTCCGACCTCAACCTTGAAGTCTTCCAGTCGGGCCGCATCGAACTGGTCGAGGACTTCGCCAGCGCCGACCGCGACAACGACGGCGTTACCAACGATGACGACCTGCTCTTCGCCGTCACCTTGCGCAGTGCGTTTCCGGATCGGCCGTTGGTGCTTCCCGATACCGACAGCACCCATCTGGCGTTCTTCATCCAGGACGACATCCGAGTCAACAGCCATTTCTCGTTGAACCTCGGGCTTCGTTACGAAGTGGACACGGATGTGAAGAACCTGAGCCGCGTGAATGAATTGAATCCGCTCATCCTGCCGTTCCTTCAGGGCAACCGCACCCGCGACACCAACAACCTTGCCCCGCGAGTGGGCTTCAACTGGTCGCCTGGTGCAGGCAAGTTCAGTTTGCACGGTGGCTACGGCATCTACTACGACCGCGTCACGCTCGAGATCCAGACGCTGGAGCGCGGACTCGACGGTCGCGCACTGCCCATCGAAGTGCGTGCCGGCAGCCTGTTCTTTACCGACCTCTTCGGCACGGGACTGTTCTTCCCGGGCGCTCCCACCATCTCGAATCCGTTCACCGGATTCATTCTGCCGGGCGCGGGTGCGGGCGGGATCAACATCATTGACAACGACCTGCAGAATCCCATGGTGCAGCAGTTCAACCTGGGGATTGAATGGGGGCCGGTGCGCAACTTGCTCATCCGCGCCGACGGCATCCACAACCTGGGCACGCACTTCATCATCGGGCGCCAGGCGACGGGGATCTCATCAGCGTTCCCCGACGGCATCGTTTGCAATCCCGTGCTGAGCCCGTTTCCGGTTCCTCCCTGCCTGGTTGAGGGTGCGCCGGACGTAGTAAAGAACCTGGAGTCGAGCGTCAACACCAAGTACGACGGCCTGCTGGTCAGCGTGGAGAAGCGCTTCTCCCGCGGACAATTCCGCGCCTCCTACACGCTGTCCAAGGCCTTCAACTACGCCAACGACGACCAGATCCCGTTCTCGAACGGACCCATTGATCCCAACGATCTGCAGCGCGAGTACGGACCACCGCCCAACGACCAGCGCCAGCGCTTCGTGTTCTCCGGAGTGTTCGATCTGCCGCACGGTTTCCGGGTCTCGCCCATCTGGACCATGGCTTCGGGCGTGCCCATGGACATCCTGCTGCCCGACGCCAGCTCCCGCGTCCCGCAACTGGGACGCAACGCCGGTGGCCGCCAGTTCCACACCGGCGCCGAGCTGAATGATTTCATCACTGCGAACGCGCTGGGTTTGCCTCTCGCTCCTGCCGACGCACAGTTCAGCGACAGCTTCCACTCCTTCGATCTGCGCCTGAGCAAGACGTTCAAGATCGGCGAGCAGGTACGCATCGAGGGCATGGGTGAGGTATTCAATCTGTTCAACGTGACCAACATTCTGGGAGTCTCCAACACGAACTACTCCGGATTCGGCAACGTACTGGGGTCGGGCGACTTCGGGCGCCCGGTGACCACAGCCGGCGGAGTCTTCGGTTCAGGCGGGCCGCGCGCCTTCCAACTCGGGGCGAGGGTGACGTTCTGAACGCTGGCGCAAGTCCGGCTCTGCGCCCCGGACTCGGACTGGGATCGGCCACCGCCGTGGTCGCCGGCGAAGCCATCGCGGTGGGGATTTTCCTCACGCCGGCGGGAATGGCCAAATCGCTGGGCTCGCCCTTCTGGCTGCTGGTGGTTTGGCTGGTGATGGGAGCCATGACTCTTTGCGGAGCGCTGTGCTACGGCGAACTGGCGGCGCGCTTTCCCCAGACCGGAGGGCTGTATGTGTATCTGCGCGAGGCCTTCGGACCCCGCCTGGCATTCCTGTACGGCTGGATGGCGCTGCTGATCATGGATCCGGGAGTAACTGCCGCCCTGGCGGTCGGCCTGGCGAGCTATACCGCGTACATCGTTCCACTGCCGGCGTGGGCATTGCCGGTCGTCTCCATCGCTGCCGTTGTCCTGGTGGCAGCGTTCAACATGGCTGCGACCAAGCTCGGCGCCGGCTTCCTGCGCTGGATCACCTGGCTCAAGCTGAGCGTCCTCGCGATGGTCGTGATCTGGGCGCTGGTTTTTCGGGCCGGTGATCTGAACAACTTCCTGCCGCTCGTGGAGCGCCGACCCGGTACTCCGCCGCTGGCCGAAGCCCTGGCTGGCGGCATGGTCGCTGCCTTCTTCACCTTTGGCGGTTGGTGGGATGTGAGCAAAATCGCCGGCGAAGTTCGCGACCCGCAGCGCACATTGCCGCGCGCGCTCGTCCTGGGAGTGCTGGCGGTGACGGCGGTGTACATCCTGGTGAGCGCGACCTTCGTTTATCTTGTGCCGCTCGACCAGGTGGCCTCCGACGAGACCTTCGTCGCCCAGGCCGGAGAAAGGCTATTCGGCCGCACCGGCGGCCAGGTTCTTTCCGGCATCGTCGTCCTCTGCGTGCTAGGCAGCCTGGCTGGATTGCTGCTTACGGCTCCGCGCGTGTACTACGCCATGGCCCGCGACCGACTGTTTTTTCCTGCCGTGGCCAAAGTGCATCCCCGCCTGGGGACGCCGGCACGCGCCATCACTTTGCAGGCGGCGATGGCATCGCTGCTCATCGCGCTGGGCACATTTCAGCAGATTCTGGCGTACTTCATCTTCTCCACGGTGCTTTTCATCGGACTCTCGGTGGCCGCGCTGTTCGTACTCCCGCGGCGCGAGCCGGTAGTCCTGGGGCACACGCGGTTGGGATTCGGCGCTGCTCCAGGTGCATTCCTGACTTTGTTGCTGATGCTTCTGTTTCTGATCCTGCTGCGCAGTCCGCTGCCTGCGCTGCTGGGTGTGGCCGTGGTAGCTGCGGGCGGGTTAGTGTATCCGTTGTTGCGAAGTGAAACCGCAATGGCGAGGCTCTGAGGATTCCATGGAACTTTCGCCGTTGCGGGAGAGGAATTAGACTTTTTATCTATCCATGAAGTCACTACCTGCACGCCTCGTCGGCTCGCTGGTGGTCACCGGCGCGTGGCTCTACGCGCTGCCTTCCACCAGCTTGGTTTATCTCGGAGTGGTGCTGGTGCACGTGCTTACGGGTGCAGCGCTGGTGGCGCTGCTGATTTGGAAGCTGGCGTCGCTCCTGCGCAAGGGAACACAGGGTTCCCGCCTGGGCTGGGTGCTGACGGCGCTGGGAGGCGTTCTCGGTCTCGCGCTCATCTACACCGGCACGTCGCGTCTTTACTTTCCGCTGATGTATGCCCACATCGGGCTCTCCGCTGCGGGAGTGGTTTGTTTTGTAGCGGGATGGGCTGGCAAACGTGGATGGTTTGGCGGACTTCCAGCATCGGGGATCGTACGTCTGACTGCTTTGGCGGTGGCTGTGGCGCTGCTGTCCTGGGTGGCCCACTGGACGCGCGTGAACCTGTGGCAGAGCGCCTACCGCATCCAGAATCCTGCTAGCCCTCCGGAAACCATGGACGGCGAAGGCGACGGTCCCAACGGTTTCTTTTTTCCCAGCTCCGCGCAGACCGCCGACGGCAAGAAGATCCCGCCCGAGTTCTTCACCAAGTCGTCGCAGGCCTGCCAGCGTTGCCACTCCGACATCTACAACCAGTGGTTCAGCTCGGCGCACCATTTCTCGTCCTTCAACAACCAGTGGTACCGCAAGAGCATTGAGTATATGCAGGACGTAGTGGGCACCAAGCCCTCGAAATGGTGCGGCGGATGCCACGATCCTGCCGTGCTCTTCAGCGGCAAGATGGATACACCCATCCAACAACTCATCGACACGCCCGAGGCCCAGGCCGGACTGGGCTGCGTGATGTGTCACTCCATGGTGAAGGTGAAGAGCAGCATGGGGCAGGGCGACTTCGTGCTGGAGTATCCCCAGCTCCACCAACTGGCGGCCAGCGAGAATCCGGTGATGCGTTCCGCGCATGACTTTCTCATCAATCTCAATCCTGAGCCGCATCGCCGCGCCTTCCTCAAGCCTTTCCATCGCCAGCAGACGGCGGAGTTCTGCTCCAGTTGCCACAAGGTTCATCTCGATGTGGCGGTGAACCACTACCGCTGGTTCCGAGGCTTCAACGAGTACGACAACTGGCAGGCCAGCGGCGTTTCCGGACAAGGCGCGCGCTCGTTTTACTATCCCGCCAAGGCGCAGCGCTGCGCCGACTGCCATATGCCGCTCGTGGACTCGAAGGACGCCGGCAATGTTGCCGGCAAAGTGCATTCCCACCGTTTCCCGGGCGCCAACACGGCGCTTCCCACCGCCAATCAGGACGAAGAGCAGTTCCGCGTGACGGAGAAATTCCTGAAGGACAACATCGTCAGCCTGGACATCTTCGCGCTCTCGCAGGCGCGCCATGTGGGCGGCGCGACGCTGGCCGGCGGCACGGAACTGGCCACGACCTTTGCTGTGGGTGAAGAAAGCGAAATGGGTGCGCCCGCCGGCGGACCCGAGGAATCGGCGCCCATCACCGCGCCGCTCGACCGCGTGCCCGCTGCCGTCCGCCGTGGTGACGACGTGCGCGTGGATGTAGTTGTCCGCACCCGCAAGGTCGGCCACTTCTTTCCCGGCGGCACCGTGGACGCCTTCGACGTCTGGGTGGAGCTCAAGGCTACCGACGAAAAAGGGCAGATCCTCTTCTGGAGCGGCCGGGTGGAAGATGACGGCAAGGGCCCGGTCGAGCCCGGCGCGCACTTCTACCGTTCGTTGCAGGTGGATGCCAAGGGCAATCCCATCAACAAGCGCAATGCCTGGTCCACGCGCGCCGTGGTGTATGTGCGCCTGATTCCGCCCGGCGCTGCCGACACCGTCCACTACCGTCTGCATGTGCCAGACAGCGCCGGCGAGAAAATCTCGCTCAGCGCGCAACTCCACTATCGCAAATTTTCCTGGTACAACACGCAATTCTCATTCGCCGGCGTCCACGACGCGTCGAAGCCGGGCGCCTTCAGTGCCGATTACGACGACCGCACCTTCACCTTTACCGGCGACACATCTCGAGTATCCGGCGAGATCAAGCAGATCCCGCAGCTCCCCATCGTCACCCTGGCGTCCGACGAAGCCACGCTCAGCGTGCTGCCACGCAACGCCAAGCCGCCCGAGCCCCGGGTCGCTCTCGACGCAAAGGACTGGGAGCGCTGGAACGATTACGGCATCGGACTGCTGCTGCAGGGCGACCTGAAGGGAGCTCAGGCGGCATTCCAGAAGATCCCGCAGCTCGATCCCGCAAACGTCGACGGCTGGGTGAACATCGGCCGCGCGCGCGTACAGGAAGGCGACATGGAGGGCGCACGTGAAGTCCTGAAGAAGGCGCTGGCGCTCAAGCCCAACCTGGCGCGTACCAACTTCTTTTACGCACGTGTTCTGAAGGCTGACGGCAACTACGACGACGCCATCCATCACCTGCGCATCGCCGCCGCGCAGTATCCGCGCGACCGCGTGGTGCGCAACGAACTGGGACGCATCCTCTTCCTCAAGCGCCAGTACGCTGACGCCGTCCGCGAGTTCGAGGTGGTGCTGACCATCGATCCCGAGGACCTTCAGGCGCATTACAACCTCATGCTTTGCTACAACGGCCTGGGTCAGGAAGCCAAGGCGGCGGAGCACCAGAAGCGCTACCTGCGCTTTAAGGCGGATGAATCGGCGCAGGCCATCACCGGCCCCTATCGGCAGAGGAATCCGCACGACAACAACGAGCGCCAGGCCATCCACGAACACGGGTCGGTAGCGCTTGGGCCGGCGAAGACGCCCGCGGGCGCCCGTTCGGTCCGCAAGACTGCACGATCCTCAACTCCGATCCGGGAAGCCACTCACTGATGAGATTCCGAAACGCCGTCCTCTTTTTCTTGTTTGCGGCAACTTCTGTGCTCGCCCAGGAGCCGCGCATGCAGTTCCGCGACGTCACCCAGGCCTCGGGCCTGCGCTTTGTGCACAACAACGGCGCGTTCGGCAAGAAGTATCTGCCGGAAACGCTGGGTCCGGGGTGCGCCTTCCTCGACTACGACAACGATGGCGCGCAGGACATCCTGCTGGTCAACGGACAGGACTGGCCCGGGCGCCCGCAGCGTGGCTCCACGTTGAAGCTCTATCGCAATAACGGCAAGGGCGTTTTCACCGACGTCACGCGCGCCGCCGGGCTGGCTGTCAGCCTGTACGGCATGGGCGTTGCCGTGGGCGACTATGACAACGACGGCCATACCGACATCTTCATCAGCGCACTCGGCCAGAGCCGGTTGTTCCGCAACACCGGCAACAAGACCTTCAGCGACGCAACCTCCACCTCCGGTCTGGCAGGACCGAATGAGTTCTCCACCGGCGCCGCCTGGGTGGACTACGACAAGGACGGTCGCCTGGACCTGTTCGTCGCCAACTACGTGCAATGGTCCATTGCCGGCGACCTGTTCTGTACGCTCGACGGTACTCGCAAGAGCTATTGCACGCCGGAGTCGTACAAAGGAGCGTCGGCGCGCCTGTGGCGCAACCTGGGCAACGGCAAGTTCGCGGACGTTACTCAGCCGGCGGGCGTTTACGAGGCAAAATCCAAGGGCCTGGGCATTGCCGTGCTCGATTCCAACCAGGACACCTGGCCCGACTTGTTGCTGGTGAACGATACCGAGCCCAATAAGCTCTACCTGAACACTGGAAAGGGCGGCTTCACCGAGAAGGCGGTGGGCGCTGGCGTGGCCTTCAGCGAAGACGGCGTAGCCCGCGCCGGCATGGGCGCGGACGTCGCCGACTACGACCGCTCGGGATTTCCCAGCATCGTCATCAGCAATTTTTCCAACCAGATGCTTTCGCTCTACCACAACGAAGGCAACGGCCTGTTCGTGGATGAGGCCCCGCGATCCCAAGTGGGCCGCAATAGCCTGCTCACGTTGGGCTTCGCCTGCTTCTTTTTCGACTACGACCTGGACGGCTGGCAGGACATTTTCGTGGCCAACGGCCACATCGAGAACGAGATCGAGCGCATCCAGAAGCGCGTCACCTACGCCCAGCCGCCACACGTGTTCCGTAACCTGAAAGGGAAATTCGAGGAAACCACAAAATCGCTGGGCGCGGCCTTCGCCAGCCCGCGCGTGGCGCGTGGCGCCGCCTACGGAGATATCGACAACGACGGCGACCTCGATCTGCTGATCACCACGAACGGCGGCGCGGCCCTGCTCTTTCGCAACGACGGTGCCACCAACCGCAGCCTGCGCGTGCGCCTACGGGGCACCAGCTCCAACCGCAGCGGCCTGGGCGCCGTGGTCTCAGTGACTTCCGGCGGTGAGAAGCAGTGGCAGATGCTGCGCAGCGGCTCCAGCTATCTGTCACAGAGCGAGCAGGTCCTGACTTTTGGCCTGGGCAGCCGTGATATGGCTGATGCTGTGGAGGTCCGCTGGCCCAGCGGCACCGTGGACCGGCTCAGCAACGTGAAGGCGGGGCAGTGGATCCTGGTCGAGGAAGGGAAGAAGATCGTGAGCGCGGCGCCCCACGGCGCCGCCCCGCCTGCTCCGCCGCGCCCAGCCGGGCAAACAAAGAAATAGACCGCCTTTCCGGCATCGAAAGCCTCCCGGGCCTGACACCCGACATTGCCGGTGCAGCCAATCAAGGGGCAAGCGCGTCTAATGGAGGAGCGCTTTCCTGTTGCAAAGGTCGAGCGCCCCTCCGGAGGAACCATGCCGCAGTCCCCGACCGCTGAATTAGTGCAGCCCGCCAGACCTGTGCCCGATGCCGCAGCCCAGCCCCCGGCCCTAACAAGGACCGGAGGCTCCGTGCTCTGGAGCGTTGGTGGACTGACCGCTGCTGCCGTTGAGGGCGTCTGTGCCGCCCTGGTTCTGCTCAAGGGGACGGCGCTCTTTTCAGGATTTCTGGGGCTAACAGCCGCGGGTGCCTCCTCCTGGTTCCATTCTGATCCGGTCCGTATTCCCTTGCTGGTCTTTGCCGCTGGGGCCGCGCTGGCCAACTTGTACACGCTCTGGAACGGCTGGAAACTGCGCCGATCTCCCGCCGCTGCCTGGCGGGTTCGACCCCTGGCCCCGGCGGAAAAGCGCCACACCCGGTTGGTCGTGGCAGCCTCGATCATCACCCTGCTGCTGATTGTCGGCGAAATCTACGGCCACCACGTTCTCCACGCAGTGTAGCCTCCGTGTCCCGCTTCAGGTGTAACCTCCACCGCATCCGGGCATCCCTTCTCCTGAGGGTCTAGGAGGGCCGTAGGGGAGACGGCGAGCCTGCCACAGGCCGGCGCTGGAGCAGCCAAGAAGGCGAACGTTGCCGAACGTACTCACACAGCACGACGAGGCCGCCCTGATCGAGCGCATCCGCGGAGGCGAGACCGAGCTTTACTACGACCTCATCCGTCCCCACGAGCGCAGTGTGTATCTTGCCGCCTACGCCATCGTGAAGAACGAGGCCGATGCCGAAGATGTCGCCCAGGAGGCCTTCCTGAAGGCATACCGGCATCTGGGAGGATTCCGCGGCGAGTCGCGCTTCCTTACCTGGATGATACGGATCGTGATCAACGAAGCGCGCATGCGCTTGCGCAAGGATCACCGCCATCTCTACGAGTCTCTCGACGACCCTGAGGTCGAGGCCGAAACCGTGACGCCCCTCGTCGAGCGCCTGGCGGACTGGAGGGAGATTCCCTCCGAAGTACTGGAGAGGAGTGAAGTGCGCGAAGAGATTACGCGCGCCCTGGAGTCGCTGCCGGCCAGCTACCGGGAAATATTGGTTCTGCGCGATGTACAGCAGCTCAGCATCGCGGAAACTGCCGAGGTGCTGGGCGCCAGTCAGGCCACGGTCAAGATCCGCTTGTTCCGGGCGCGCCTGCGGTTGCGCGACTTGCTGGCGCCCACACTGTCCGGCAGCTTGAGCGGCCGTTCGGCGCCGGGGAAAGGCAGGAAGCCATGGTGATGGACTGTCACGAAGTTCTGCGCCAGTTCTCGAACTATCTGGAAGACGACCTGGATCCCGCATTGCGCGCACAAGTGGAGGCCCACCTTGCCCAGTGCCGCCACTGTGCCGCCTTCTACGACAGCG
>JBOGLL010000324.1:0-7631 GCA_050746065.1 Terriglobales bacterium
CTCGCGGGCGTGGACCTCACGCTCGGCCAGCAGCTCATGGTGGTGTACCTGGCCATCCTGGGCGGGATCGGCACCGCCGGGGTGCCGTCCGGCTCGATCCCATTCATCATCCTGGTGCTGGCCACGGTGGGGGTGAACCCGGCCCTGATCGCCGTGATCCTGGGCGTGGACCGCATCCTCGACATGTGCCGCACCACCCTCAACGTCACTGGTGACATAGTGGTGGCTGCGTATGTGGCGCGAGCGGAGGGGTACGAGCTGTTGAAGCCAGTCGTTAGTCGTTAGTCGTTGGTCGTTGGTCCGTTATCTGTTGGCAGTAAGCAATTGGCAGTTGGCGTTTGGCCTCCAAACGTTTCTCCGTGAGTCGACCCTCCATACCGGCAGCGAGTGTTGCTTTTAACGACTAACGACCAGCGACAAACGACTGCTGTGCTAGCATCGAAGGTTCAGCATGCCATCCGGAAAACTACAAGTAATCCCTCTCGGCGGTCTGGGCGAGTTCGGAATGAACTCGATGGCCGTGCGCTGGGGCGACGACATCGTGGTGATCGACGCCGGACTGATGTTCCCGGAGTCGGAGCTGCTGGGTGTGGACATCGTCGTTCCCGACATCACATACCTGCTGGAGAACCGCGACAAGGTCCGCGCCATCCTGCTCACCCACGGTCACGAGGACCACATTGGAGGGCTGCCCTGGGTGCTCTCCGAACTGAACGTGCCCGTGTACGGCACCGAGTTCACGCTGGCGCTGGTGGAAGGCAAACTGGAAGAACACGAGTTGCTGAAGAATGCGACATTGAACGAGATGCGACCCGGCGAGCGCTTCCGCCTGGGGCCGTTCACCATCCACCCCATCCAGGTGACGCACAGCCTGGTGGACTGCGTTGCGCTGGCCATCCACACTCCGCTGGGCGTCCTGCTGCACACCGGCGACTTCAAGGTGGATCCCACCCCCACCGACAATAAGCTCTTCGACCTGCATACCTTCGCCGAGTACGGCAAGCAGGGCGTGCTGGCCCTGTTTCAGGACTCCACCAACGTGGAGCGTCCGGGTTACACGCCCAGCGAGCGTGCCGTACGGCGCAAACTGGACGACGTCTTTCAGACCACCAAGCGCCGGCTCTTCATTTCCTGCTTTTCCTCATCCGTGCACCGCATCAAGCTGGTGGCGGAATTGGCTTTCGAGCACGGCCGCAAGCTGGCTTTTGTGGGACGTTCCATGAACGAAACCTCGGAAATCGCCGAAGACCTTGGCTACCTGGACCTTCCGGAGGGACTGACGATCCATCCCGGCGAATTGAAGGACCTGCCGCCGGAACGCGTATGCGCGCTGATCAGCGGCACGCAGGGCGAGCCCATGTCCGCGTTGTATCGGGCGGCAGTGGACAACCACAAGCATGCGCGCATCGAGCCCGGCGATACGGTGGTGCTCTCCTCGCGCATCATTCCCGGCAACGAGAAGAACATCTACCGCATGATCGACCACTTATTCCGCCGCCAGGCGCACGTGGTCTATGAAGACGGCACGTCGCCTCCCGTGCACGTGAGCGGGCACGCCAGCCAGGAAGAGCTGAAGCTCATCATCAATCTGGTGAAGCCGCGCTACTTCATTCCCATCCACGGCGAATACCGGCAATTGAGCCGGCATGCGGAGTTGGCCGCCGCCATGCACGGCGCTGTGGGCAACGTGATGCTGATCGAGAGCGGAGACGTTCTGGAGTTCACCGAACTGGGCGCGCGCAAGGCCGGGCGCGTGGCCGTGGGCCGTGTGTGCATCGACTCCGGCTCCGCGGGCGACGTGGTGGGAGACCTGGTGATCCGCGACCGCAAGCACCTGAGCGAAGACGGCATCGTGCTGCCCATCATTGCCATCAACAAGCTGACGGGCCGGGTCGAGGCCACGCCGGAAATCGTGATGCGCGGGCTGGCCGGAGGCGAAGACGGCTTTCAGGAAAAGGCGCGCCAGGTCGTGCTCAAGACGCTGGAGGAATCGAGCAACGAGGAAAAGGGCGACTGGGGCCTGATCAAGGAGAAGATCCGCCAGGACCTGAAGCGCTTCATCGCCAAAGAAACCTCGCGCCGCCCGCTGATCATGCCGGTGATACTCGAAATCTAGTTTCTCGTTTCTCGTTTCTCGTTGCTGCCGGTCCGCCGAAAAAGCGTCCTCTTCGCAGCGGTACTGCTGCTGGCCGTGGGGAGCGCTGCGTTGCTGCGCGACCACCTGCGCGGCGCGGGGCTGCTGCTGCGCCTTACCGATCCACAGGCCCGCCTGGCCCGGCTGGGCGCCAGCGACGTGGACACCGCTCTTTTCGCCGTTGCCGACGGCTCCGTCCCGGGACGCATCTATCGCCCGCGGGGAGTCGAGGATCCACCGGGCCTGGTGCTGGTGCACGGTGTGAATCGTTTGGGTCCTGACGACCCGCGGCTGGTCCGCCTGGCAGAAGCGTTCGCTGCAACGGGACTCGTGGTTTTGACGCCGCGTGTGGCTGCCTTCTCGGACTACCGCCTGGCACCGGAGGCGCTCACCACCATCGGCGCTGCCGCGTCGGGTCTGCGCCGTGAGCTCGGGCATCCCGTGGGCGTGGTGGGAATCAGTTTTGCTGGCGGGATGGCGCTGGTGGTAGCTACGGATCCCCGCTTCGCATCCGACATTGCCTTCGTGGTGGCCCTGGGCGCCCACCACGACCTGGAGCGCGTCGCTGTCTTCTTCGCTACTGACCGAATCCAGCTTCCCGACGGCACTATGCAGCCGCATGAGTCGGACCAGTACGGCGCCCTGGTGCTGATCTACGCCGATGTGGAACGCTTCTTCGAGAAATCGGACCAGGATGGCGCGCGCGCGGCCATCCGTTTGTGGCTGAGCGAGCAGTGGGACGAGGCACGCGCGGTTTCCGGAAACCTGAGCCCCGCGGCGCACGCGCGCCTGGAAGCACTGTTTCGCCATGAGCGAGATGGCGTTCGCGACAAACTGATCTCAGAGATCCACTGTTACGCAGATGAACTGCTTAAGGTCTCGCCGCGCGGCAAACTGGCAGCCTTGCGCGCGCCGGTGTTCCTGATCCACGGCGTGGGTGACAAAGTGATTCCCACTTCGGAAACCGAATGGCTGGCCCGGGAAATCCCTCCTCAGCACCTTCGCCGGGCCCTGATCACAACTGTGCTGAGCCACGCCGACCTGAAGAAAAACCCTGGGATGCGCGAGCACTGGGAAGTGGTGCAATTCATGCGCGACGTGCTGGTAGAAGCCGAAGCGACAACCAAGAAGGGGTAACGTCCACCGCCCTCGGACGGGCCCGGAATACAATGCTGGATTGCGTCGTTTCGGCCGCGGTCGACATCCAACACGGACTATGGTGACGCTGGGAGATATTCGCGCGGCACACAACGCCATCCGCGGCGTGGCCGTGCACACGCCGCTGGTTCTCTTTCCCGGCCAGCCGGAAAACGGTCCGCAGGTCTATTGCAAGGCCGAGAACCTGCAGCCCATCGGGGCATTCAAGATCCGCGGCGCCTACAACAAGATCGCGTCACTCAGCGACGCGGAGCGCGCCCGCGGCGTGATCACTTATTCCAGCGGCAACCATGCACGCGCGGTGGCCTATGCGGCGCGCAAGTTCGGGGCGCGGGCGGTGATCGTGATGCCGCGCAACACGCCCCCGGTGAAACGCGAGGCCACGGCCGCCCTGGGCGCGGAGATCGTCCTGGTCGGCCCGGCCAGCAGCGAGCGCCAGCAGAAGGCTGAGGCCCTCGCGGCCGAGCACGGCTACGTGATGGTGGAGCCCTACAACGACGAGAAGATCGTTGCCGGGCAGGGGACCTGCGGGCTGGAGATTCTGGAAGACATGCCGGACGTGGACCTGGTGCTCTCGCCGGTGAGCGGCGGAGGCTTGCTGGGCGGCACGGCCACGGCCATCAAGCTGTCGAATCCGCGCGTAAAAGTCATCGGCGTCGAGCCGGAACTAGCCGGTGATGCCCAGGAGAGCTTCCGCACCGGTAAGGTGGTGGAGTGGACGGCGGAGAAGACTACCCGCACCATCTGTGACGGCCTGCGCACGCAGAGCGTAGGTGAAATCCCGTTCGCACACATCCAAAAGTACGTGGATGACATCATTACCGTGAGCGAAGACCAGATCCGCACGGCCATGCGGCGGCTGGCCCTCGAGGCACACCTGGTGGCCGAACCTTCGGGCGCCGCCAGCTTCGCGGGCTACCTGTCTCACCGCGACCAGTTGCCGGCAGCGAAGCGTATGGTGGTGGTGATCAGCGGGGGAAATGTGGAGAGGGAGCTATTGAATGAAGTGCTTTCCTAGTTGCGAGTTTCGAGTTGCGAGTTGCGAGTTGCGGCTGCTGTCCGTGCTGCTCATGGTAGCCGTCGGAGGCGCAACTGCCCACGCGCAGGCCAAGGAGCGCGGTGTGCTGGTGCGCGAGGCGGTGGTCTATCTCGCGCCGGACGCCAAGTCCGCCAAGCTGGGGCAGGCGGGAAGAGGACGGGAAGTCGCCGTGCTCGACCACAGCCGCGAATGGGTTCAGGGATTCATCACTATCGGCCCGGGAAAGGACATCACAGGCTGGATCCTGAACAAGGGCTGGGTAGCCGCCGCGACGCCCAATGGCGATCGGATTCTGTTCGGAGAGGCGGTGGAATCGGAGACCGAAGCCAGCCGGCGGCGCGGGCGCAAGGGCGCCGCCGAAGACGCCATGCGACTCTATTACCGTACAGCGGAATATTTTCCCAATTCGCCGCTGGCCGGCGAGGCTCTGTATCGCGCTGCGGACATCCGCTGGCAGATCGACGCGGCAGACGCCAAAAGCCGGCCGTCCGCCAAGGACTCTCCCAGCTATCGCCCATTGATCGACGAAGAGTTTGTGCGCCAAGTCAAGAAGCGCTTCCCCAACACCAAGTGGGCGGCCATGGCCGAGTTCCTGAAGCTGGACAACAAGCTGTGCGGCGACTGGCGGGGGCAATCCAAGTGTCCGGAGAAGGAAACCGAACTCTACGAGGAATACGTGAAGGAGAATCCGCAGTCGCCCAAGGTTGCGGAAGCGCTCTACCTGGCGGCCGGCAGGCAGGCGGCGCTCATAGAAATCTACAAGACGGAGGACAACCCGTCGCGCTCGGCGGGCGCGCGGACGCGCGGCATCGCTCTGGCGAAGAGAATCGTCTCCCAGTATGCTGACGGCGAGTGGGCGTTGCGCGCCGCGCGCTTGGTCTACATGATGGAACAGCAGATCCCCCTGTACGGGAACACGGTGGAATAGGGTTGCCGCTCTCGCAAGCTATCGTGCTGGCCATCGTGCAGGGAATCACGGAATGGCTGCCCATCTCCAGCACCGCGCATCTTTTCCTCACGCGCTGGCTCATGGGCTGGCCCGAGCCCGGCCTCACCTTTGATGTTGCCTTGCACGTGGGCACCCTGCTTTCTGCTCTCATCTACTTTGCGCCCACCTGGCTGCGGCTGGTGAAAGTGGCCCTGGGCGGCAAGGTGCGCATCTCCGACGAAACCGCCGAACACACTCTCAGCCCGGAAGAAACGCGGCAGGAGCGTTTACTCCTTTGGTTCCTGATGGCGGCCACGGTGCCGGGTGCGCTGGCGGGCGTATTGCTGAAAAAGCAGGTGGAATCCACCTTCCGCAGCGCCGAACTGATGGCCTGGATGATGATCCTTGTGGCCTTCGTAATGTGGTGGGCGGACCGCGTGGCAACGCAGCGTAAATCGCTCAGTGGCGTGACTTTGGGGGACGCCATGATCATCGGTGTGGCCCAGGCAGCGGCGCTGGTGCCGGGCGTATCCCGCTCCGGGTCTACCATTTCCGCAGCCCTGTTTCGTGGACTCTCCCGCGACGCCGCGGCCCGCTTCAGCTTCCTGCTTTCCACTCCTATCATCGCTGGAGCTTCGCTGATCAAGGCACGCGAGGTGTGGCAGCAAGGTCTGGCGCCGGAAATGCACATGCCTTTTCTGGTGGGGACGGTGGTTTCCGCCATCGTCGGATATGCCGCTATTGCCGGGCTGGTTCGCTACTTACGCACCCGTAACCTGAAGATTTTCATTGTTTACCGCGTCGTTTTTGGCATAATCATCCTGGCTCTGGTGTACTTTGCGCATCTTCGGTAGGAGTGTCTTTGCTCCGACCGGGGGCAATACGCCTGAATGAAGCTCTTCGAACGGGCTTTCACACCCACGCAGAACCGACGGCTGAATGAGCTGATCGGGGTCCTGTTGCTGGCTTCCGCGCTGTTGCTGTTCCTGGCCCTGGCGACCTATTCGCCGCTCGATCCCTCGCTCAACACCTCCGCAGCATCCGCTCCGGCAAACCCGGCACGCAACTGGGTGGGCATGGTGGGAGCCCTGTTCAGCGATCTGCTGCTGCAATTGCTGGGAGTTTCCGCATTCCTGTTGCCAGTGATGCTCGGCCTGGCGGCGACGCGCTGGTTCCATTCGCGTCCGGTGAACTCTCCCTTGGCCAAGGCTGCGGGCGGAGTGGCCCTGATGATCTTTGTTCCCGCGCTCCTGGCGCTGCTGCCGTGGCAGTGGCGCTGGCTGGGCGCCATCCCCATCGAAGGATTGCTGGGACGCATCCTGGGCGACGTGCTGGTCCGCTACCTGAATGTTGCCGGTGCCTACATCGTGGCGCTGAGTGTGATTGCGGTGGCGCTCTATCTCTCCACCGCCTTCTCCTTCGGTGCGCTGCGCCTGTGGATGGAAACCCGCTTCGCATTCGGTTTTGCTGCCTGGGAACGCTGGGAAGACTGGCGCAAGGAGCGCGCCGCGGCCCGCGCCCAGAGCGAAATGGAGCGCCGTCGTCGGGCGCAGGCTGCCGCGGCAGCGGCCGCCCAGACCGCGCAGCAACGGCGCGTGGTCACACCACCCAGCCCGGCGACGCAAAGGCCGCAAGCGATTCCAGCGGCTCCGGCTTCCGCTCTGCCGAGGACCGTTCCGCCTTCCGCGTCAACCACGTCGTCTTCTTCCGAGCCGCATCTGGGGGCGCGCGCCGACTCCGCGATCAAGACCAAGACCACGCTGCCCAGGATCTCCGGCGGATTCAAGCTGCCCTCGAGTTCCCTGCTGCACCGTCCTGACGATCAGTGCGTGGTGGACGAAAACGAACTGCGCGACTGGGCCCAGGTGCTGACGGAAAAATCGGCCGAGTTTGACGTGCGCGGCCAGGTGACGCACATCAACCCCGGCCCTGTCGTCACCACGTTCGAGTTCAAGCCGGACGCCGGAATCAAAGTGAGCCGCATCACCAATCTGGCGGACGATCTCTGCCTGGCGCTGAAGGCCGAGAGCATCCTCATCGAGCGCATGCCCGGCAAGTCCACGGTGGGCGTGCAGGTGCCCAACCGCGAGCGCGAGACCATCTGGCTGCGTGAGGGCATCGAGTCGCAGGAGTTCGCGGCGTCGAAGTCGCGGCTCACGCTTTCCATGGGCAAAGACATCAACGGGCGCCTGGTGACGGCCGACCTCACGAGCATGCCGCACCTGCTCATCGCCGGAGCCACGGGCACGGGCAAAAGCGTGGCCATCAACGCCATGATCATGTCCATGCTCTACAAGGCGACGCCCGAACAGGTGCGCTTCATCCTGGTGGACCCGAAACGCCTGGAGCTGGGCATCTATGAAGGTGTGCCG
>JBOGLL010000325.1:0-8471 GCA_050746065.1 Terriglobales bacterium
GCTCGACGGCGGGCGCATCTCCATCGCGGCGCTCAGCCTGGGCATGGCGCAGGGCGCGTACGAGGCCGCGCTCAAGTACTCCAAGCAGCGCAAACAGTTCGGGAAACTGATCGGCGAGTTCCAGGCCATCCAGTGGAAACTGGCCGACATGGCGACGGAGATCGAAGCCGCGCGGCTGCTCACCATGCGTTCCGCATCGATGAAGGACGCCGGCGAAAAGACGACGCAGGAATCGTCCATGGCCAAGCTGTATGCCAGCGAAGTGGCGGTGCGCTGCGCCAACGAATGCGTGCAGATCCACGGCGGCTACGGCTTCATCAAGGACTATCCCGCGGAAAAGTACTACCGCGACGTGAAGCTATGCACCATCGGCGAAGGCACCAGCGAGATCCAGCGGCTGGTGATTGCCAGGCAGCTGCTGAAGGATTAGCCCAAGGGAACTGCTTTCCCGCCGGCGCCGTATCCGTCTATCGAACTAACCGCAGTACCACATCTCATGCTTCAAAGAGAGGATTCCCGAATGAAGCTGCTCCGGCCGTTCCGTGCCGCCGCCTGCCTGGCGGTTGTGTCGCTCCTCCTGATGCCTGCCTCCGCGCTGGCGCAAGCTGCGCCCGCTGCTCCCAAACTGCGGGCTTGGGTTGAGAAGAGCAATCAGAACACCAAGATCGTCAATGAAGTCGTGGCCCGCTTCGGGCCGGAGGGCGCGGGCCAACTGGGCATCGGGGGGCTGGACGAGCAGATTGCCGATCTCAAACCCAACATCGTCGAGCGTACGCGCGCCGCCACGCGCGAAGTGCTGGCCGAGCTCAAAAAACGCCACGCAGCAGAAGCCGATCCTCTGGTAAAGCAGGACCTTCAGATCCTGATTCAGGGCTCCGAGGACGCCATCCGCAACGCGGATATCAACGAGAAGTACTACGTGCCCTACAACAACGTGACCCGCCTGGTGTTCGGTGGCCTGCGCTCGCTGCTCGACGACCAGATCGCTCCCTCGCGCCGTCAGGCGGCGGTAGTGCGCCTGCGGAAATACGCCGGCCTGGAGCCTGGCTACGAGCCCATCGCCAAGCTGGCCATGGACCGCACCCGCGAAGGCAAGAAGCCCGGGCTGCTCGGTCCTCCCAAGGAGCAGGTGGAGCAGGACCAGAGCCGGAACCCGTTCTTCGTGGACGGCATCTCCAAGCTGCTCGAGAAGTACAAGATCGAAGGCTGGCAGGAACCCTTTGCGAAGTTAAAGGAGCAGCTCGCTGAGTACGACAAGTTCGTGCGCGCGGAAGTCCTGCCCATCGCGCGCACCGACTTCCGCCTGCCGCCTGAGGACTACGCCTTCAGCCTGCATCAGTACGGTGTGGACATTCCCCCGGCGGACCTGGCCAGACGCGCGCACACCGCGTTCGATCAGCTCCAGAAGGAAATGCAGGCCATCGCCACAAGTGTCGCGAAGGAACGCGGATTCGCCAGCGCGGACTACCGCGACGTGATCCGCGAGCTGAAGAAGAAGCAGATCATCGGCGAAGCCATCCTGCCGCACTACAAGGAGCGGCTGGCTGAGATCGAGAAGGTCATCCAGCGCGAGCGTCTGGTCACGCTGCCCGCACGGCCGGCACGCATCCGCATAGCCACCGAAGCGGAATCGGCGGCGTCGCCCGCGCCCAACATGCGCCCGCCGCGCCTCATCGGCAATACCGGCGAGCAGGGCGAGTTCGTCCTGCCGCTGAATTTTCCCGGCAAGGAAGGCGAGATCAAGCGCTATGACGACTTCACCTACGAAGCCGTCTCCTGGACGCTGACCGCACACGAAGCCCGCCCCGGCCACGAGTTGCAGTTCGCCGCCATGGTCGAAGCCGGCGTTTCGCAGGCACGCGCCGTGTACGCCTTCAACAGCACCAACGTCGAAGGCTGGGGATTGTACGCAGAGTCCATCCTGCTGCCCTATATGCCCAAGGAAGGACAGTTGGTGTCACTCCAGGCTCGGCTCATGCGCGCCGCGCGGGCTTACCTCGATCCCGAGCTTCAGGCGGGCAAGGTCACGCCCGAACAGGCGCTGGCCGTGCTGAAGAACGACGTCGTTCTTTCCGATGCTATGGCCACCCAGGAAGTCGAGCGCTATACCTTCCGCGCCCCCGGCCAGGCCACCTCCTATTTCTACGGCTACACCCGGCTACAGGACCTGAGGAAAGAAGTGGAAGGCAAGCTGGGTAAGAAGTTCGACCAACAGAAATTCCACGACTTCATCCTGGCCCAGGGATTGCTGCCTCCAGACCTGCTGCGCAAGGCCGTGCTGGCAGAGTTCGCGGGAGTGAAGGTGAAGGCGAGCCGGTAATACACAACAGCTCGCAGCGCGATTCGAACTACGCTTCTCCCTCACGAATTGTCATCCCGAGCGAGCGCGCCTGGCCGCGAGCATGCGAGCGGGGAAGGGAGCGCGAGTCGAGAGATCTTGGTGTTCCTTCTGTCTGCACTTCGCGGCGCCCAAACCACAGAGACCAAAACCAAGATCCCTCGACTCCGGCGCTACGCGCCTCCGCTCGGGATGACACGTCTTGCAAACCTGTCCGGGTACCTAACGTCGAGAGTCGTCGTCAGCCGCTGCGATACACTAACCGCAACCGTGGCCAATCACATCGCATCCTGGGTGGCGCGCATTCATGCCGGCGATCCGCGGGCGATGGCGCGAGCCATCTCCGCCATTGAAGACCGCTCGCCCGACGCCCGCGCGCTGCTCAAAGAGCTGTTTCCGTCCAGCGGACGCGCGCGCGTGATCGGACTGACCGGAGCACCCGGCTCGGGCAAGAGCACGCTGGTGGACCAGCTTGCGCGCCATTATCGCAAGGAAAACAAAACCATCGGCATCATCGCCGTGGATCCTACGAGTCCCTACACCGGCGGCGCCATCCTCGGCGACCGTATCCGCATGCAGGCACACCACGCGGACACCGGCATCTACATCCGCAGCATGGCCACGCGCGGCTTCCTCGGAGGCCTGGCTCGTGCCACCGCCGACGTGGCCACGGTGCTCGACGCCAGCGGGAAGGATGTGATCCTGATCGAGACCGTGGGTGTCGGGCAGGACGAAGTGGACATCGTGCGCCTCGCCGACGTCACCATCGTCATCCTGGTACCGGGCATGGGCGACGACGTGCAAAGCATCAAGGCCGGCATCATGGAGATTGCCGACATCTTCGTCATCAACAAGAGCGACCGCGAAGGCGCCGAACGCGTGGAGCGCGAAATCCGCGCCATGCAGACACTGGCACCGCGGCCTGACCAATGGACGCCGCCCGCAGTGAAAACCGTCGCCACCGAAGGTACGGGCATCGCCGAATTGGCGGCCACCATCGCTGCCTTCGAAGAGTTTCTGACGAAGGGCAGTATGCTGCAGCAGAGGAAGGCCAGCAACTGGCGCGAGCGGCTGGTGGAAATGTTGCGCGAATCTCTGCTGGAGCGCGTGCTGCGCCACGACCTGAGCGACGGGCAGATGGCCCGCTACGCCGCCGAAATCGCTGAGCACAAGCGCGATCCCTACACGCTGGTGGAGGAGATCGTGGGCGGGTTGGGGAAGAAGTAAGCAGAGATACGAGGCAAGGTTCCCTTTCATCGGGCGTTCACATACCCACGTTGACTCCCGCTCACTCGCGGGGTACGCTAAGAGCAATGGAAGTTGAGCCATCGTCTGCGGGCGCGCCTGCCCGGAGCCGCAAGACCTTCCCACAATTTTGTGCAGCAGAGCCGAATCGGCCGCCGCATTGTGTTTCGGGGGAACACGCTTTCTAGAGCAATGAAGAAGAACGTCGCCATCGCAACCAACATCGAGACCCTGTTCGGCACCCGCGACGAAAATCTGCGCCTGATCGAAGACGGACTGGGCGTATCGCTCGATCTCCGCTCCGACACCATTGAGATCCGGGGCGCGGCGCCCGCAGTGGCCCGCGCCGAGCAGATCCTGGCCGACTTCAAAGATCTGCAGCGCGCCGGGCACACGTTCACCAACGGCGACCTGGGCTCCATGCTGCGCGTGGTGACCGCCGACCCGTCAGCTACGCTGCGCAGCCTGGTGGAGTCCGAGAGGCGGCGCTCGCCAGGAAAACGCGCCGTGCAGCCCAAGAGCGCCAATCAGCGGCGCTACCTCGAGGCCATTGATCAGAGCGACATGGTGTTCGGCATCGGGCCGGCGGGCACCGGAAAGACGTATCTCGCCGTGGCCATGGCCGTCGCGGCGCTGCTGTCGAAAAACGTGAGCCGCATTGTATTAGCGCGGCCTGCGGTCGAAGCCGGGGAGCGCCTCGGCTTCCTGCCGGGCACTCTGCAGGAGAAGATCGATCCCTATCTGCGCCCGCTCTACGACGCCCTCTACGACCTGCTGGAGCACGACAAGGTGGACCGCTATCTGGAGAAGAACATCATCGAGATCGCGCCCATCGCCTTCATGCGCGGACGCACGCTCAACGATTCGTTCGTCATCCTCGACGAGGCCCAGAACACCACCTCGGAGCAAATGAAGATGTTCGTGACCCGGCTGGGATTCAACTCCAAGGCGGTGATCACCGGCGACATCACCCAGATCGATCTGCCGGGGGCACGGCGCAGCGGCCTCCTCGAAGCCATCGACATCCTGAAGAACGTGGACGGCCTGTCGTTCGTCTACTTTGACGAGAGCGATGTGGTGCGCCACCACCTGGTGCAGCGCATCATCCGGGCCTACGACGAGAGCAAGGCGCGCGCGGCCGAGGGGTCGCGCGCGAAGACAGATTCCGGCAGCCCGGGTTCCGGCAACTCCCGCGCCTGAGACTTGGCACCCGCGACCTGTAAAATACTTGCCGTGGTCATTGTGCGCGCCAAGGTGAACCGCGTGGATCGCCGCAGCCTGCAACGCTTCCTGGCGAAGGCCCGTCGTGCGGCCGGCGTTTCCGGCGAAGTGAACGTGCTCATCGCTGGCAGCGCCGAGATGCGTCGCCTGAACCGCACTTTTCGCGGCAAGGATCGCGCCACGGACGTGCTCTCGTTTCCGGCGTCCCAGAATGGCGGGGGCGGCGAAGTGGCGGTGTCGGCAGCGATGGCCGCGAGCAGCGCCAGCCTTCTGGGTCACAGCACGCGTAAGGAGCTTGAGATTCTGATCCTGCACGGTCTGCTGCATCTGGCTGGATACGATCACGAAGGCGATCGCGGGCAGATGGCGCGCCAGGAATCTCGCCTGCGCCGTGCGCTCGGACTGCCGGCGGGACTCATCGAGCGCGCGCATTCGAGCGCGGGCGATCCCGCCAAGCGGCGGTCTCGTCGAAGGTCGGGAAAATCATGATGCTGGTACTTGCCATTACCGGATTCGTTCTGCTCAGCGTGCTCACGCTGGCTTCCTACGTGGAACGCATCTACGCCGAGATGGGCAAGTTCCTGTCCCGCGAGTTTCAGGAGAACATTGAAGCCTTCGAACAAAAAGTAGAGCCGCGCTTGCGCACCGGCCGTGACCGCATCCAGCTCACCATGTCGGTGCTGGCGCAGCTCTCCACCGCGGGCGTCGCCATGCTGGTGGCGTACTCCGTGTTCCGCGATGCCCAGTGGACGGGAAGGGACCTGGCGGAAGCGGCTGCGGCGCTGGTGATCGTGGTCATCGTGTTCAACCGCTTTCTTCCCTTCGTGCTCTTCACGCGCACCAGGGGTGAGTGGCTGGAGGAGTTCGTTCCCCTGCTGCGGGTGATGATCTATGCCAGCCTTCCGGTGACCATGGTGTTGAGTTTCGTGCTTTCGGTGGCGGCGCTGGCGGAGGAGCATGCGCCCGAGGAGCCCGAGCATCCTTCGGAAGCCGTGGACGCGCTCATCGAGGCCGGACAGGAGGAAGGCATCCTGCACGAGACCGATCCCCAGCTCATCCACTCCGTGGTCGAGTTCGGGGAAAAGACTGTGCGCGAGGTGATGACGCCGCGGCCGGAGATCGTCGCCGTGCCCACCGAAACCACGGTGGAACAGTTGATCGAGCTGATGCGCGCCAAGCCCTACTCGCGCGTGCCCGTGTACGAAGGCACATTGGACAAGATCCGCGGCATCGTGTTCGCGCACGATGTGCTGCAGATCGCCGATACGGAAGCGCGCACGCAAACCGTAGGGCTGCTGATGAAGCCGGTGATGTTCGTCCCGGTTACCAAGAAGGTGGGTGCGCTGCTCAAGGAACTGCAGAAGAACAACATGCACATGGCCATCGTGGTGGACGAATACGGCGGCGTGGCCGGCGTGACCACCATCGAAGACCTGGTGGAGGAGATCGTCGGGGAGATCCGCGACGAGCATGAGGCCAAGGCCGATATCGTTCGCGAGAGCGATACCTCCTACGTTGTCCCCGGCAACATGGACGTGGACCGGCTGGTGGAGCTGTTCGGCGTCCGCCCGGAGGGCCGCGAAGCGACCAGCGTCGGTGGCTTGGTGAGCGAACTCGTGGGCCGCATCCCCGAGCGTGGGGAAGTGGTGGAGGACGACGGCTTGCGTTATGAAGTGCTCGAGTCCACCCGGCGCCGCATCGAACGCATGAGGATCAGCACGAGGAAGACCTAAACTGTACATTGGATCGGTTAATTTGTGATTTGCAATTTGTAATTTGCAATTCACAAAACACAAATCAGAAATTACAAATTACAGATTACAAATTACCCCAGTGTCCTTCCGCTCCGGATTCGTCTCCATCATCGGTCGGCCCAACGCCGGGAAGTCCACGCTGCTGAATGCGCTCGTGGGAGAAAAGGTGGCCATCGTCACCCACAAGCCGCAGACCACGCGCAATCGCATCCTGGGCATGGTGAACCTGCCGGCGGAAACGGGAAGACCGGCGGCGCAGATCGTCCTGATCGATACGCCGGGCGTGCACAAGCCCACGTCTGCCCTCAACCGCAAGATGATGCAGGAAGTCCACGACGCCCTCCAGGGACGCGACCTGGTGCTGCTCATCGTGGACGCCGCCGCCGATTTCGGCACCGGCGACCGCTTCGTTCTTGACCTGGTGAGGCGCTCCGGCGGGCTCGTGTTCCTGCTGCTCAACAAGATCGACGCGATTCCCAAGCCGCGCCTGCTGCCGCTGATCGCCGAGTACAGCCGGTTGCACGATTTTGCGGAGATCATTCCCATCTCCGCGCTCAAACGCGACGGGCTCGACGTGCTGCTCGACAAAGTAGTGCGCGCACTACCCGAGGGCCCTCACTATTTCCCCAAGGACCAGTACACCGACCAGCCCGAGCGCTTCCTGGCTGCGGAGATCGTCCGCGAGAAGGTGCTGGTGGCCGCCGCAGAGGAGGTTCCCTACGCAACCACCGTCCAGGTGGAGAGTTACGAGGAGCTGCCGGGCCTCACGCGCATCCACGCGACTATCTATTGCGAGCGGGACGGCCAGAAGAAGATCCTGGTCGGCAAAGGCGGCTCGATGCTGAAGAAGATCGGAACGTCAGCGCGCCTGGAGCTGGAGCGAATCCTGGGGACGAAGGTCTATCTCGAACTATTCGTGAAGGTGCGGCCGGAGTGGAGGGAGTCGAAGCGTTTCCTGGAGGAGCAGGACTGGCGGCACGACAAAGCTGGCAGCTAGCGGCCAGCTACTCTTTCACCGCTATCCCCAAGGTCTTCATTTTCCTGTAGAGATGTGAGCGCTCCAATCCCAGCACCTCCGCAGTGCGGCTCACGTTGCCGTGGTTCTCGTCCAGTTTCTTGAGGATGTAGTCGCGCTCATAAGCAGCACGCGCCTGATGGAGCGTCGAGTACTCGCCGCCCAAGGCGCGGCGGCTGGCGTCGCGGTGGACCAGCGGAGGCAGATGCTTGCGGTCCAGGCGCGTGGTGGTCGGGTTCATGATCACGATGCGCTCGATCACGTTGCGCAGTTCGCGCACGTTGCCCGGCCAGGCATAGCGCATCAGCGTGTCGATGGCGTCGTCGGTGAGTTCGCGCGAACGGCGGCTGTAGGCGGAGGCGAACTCCTTCAGGAAGTAGCGGGCCAGCAGAGGGATGTCTTCATTCCGTTCGCGGAGCGGCGGAACGTAGAAGGGGATCACGTTCAGGCGGTAGAACAGGTCTTCGCGGAAGTTGCCCTTGGCGATTTCTTCTTCCAGGTCCTTGTTGGTGGAGGCGACCACGCGCGCGTCTACGGTGACCGTTTCATCGCTACCCACGGGCGTGAAGCGCTGCTCCTCGAGTGTGCGCAGCACCTTGGCCTGCGTCTTCAAGCTCATGTCGCCGACTTCGTCGAGAAAAAGCGTCCCGCCGTCCGCGCGATGGAACTTACCCTCTTTGTCCTCGGCGGCGCCGGGCAGCGAGCCTTTGCGATGGCCGAAGAGTTCGCTCTCGATGCGGTCTTCCGGGATGGCGGCGCAGTTCACCTCGACGAACAGCGCGTCGCGCCGTGGGCTTTGCGCGTGGATGGCGAGCGCCACCAGTTCCTTGCCTGTGCCCGACTCGCCGTAGATGAGCACGCGGCCGTTGGTGGGAGCCATCAGGCCGATCTGCTGGCG
>JBOGLL010000326.1:0-2778 GCA_050746065.1 Terriglobales bacterium
TGAGCGGCTGGTTGGATTCGGAGGAGAAGTACTTGATGGTCTGCGGCTTGCCGTCTTCGTAAATCTCGAAATCGGTGCGGGTGAGGCCGGGAATCAGGGCACCGCGCTTGTCCTTGACGTTGAAGAAAACGTTCACCACGTCCACGCTGACGCGGAAGGTCTCCTCCGGCTCTTCGACTTTAGCAGGGGGATTTTGCGACTGGGTGGGCGCCTGGGCCCCAGCTAGCAGCGTTCCTAGCACACCGGTCGCCAGCAACGCCATGAGCAGGTAAAGATTACGGTTCGGTGAAATCCCGTTACGCACGTTGTTGTGCAGCCTTTCCGATTAGTCTAACATCTCATACGATGCAGGAAGCGGGCGGAACGTTTCGCTCGCACGCGGGCATCGGGCACGTTGCCTGCCGATTTTGAGAGGTTCCCGAGGTTCTCCGGTGGCTTTGCGGGTGGTTCGCGTTGTGGGTTTCGTGCTGCTGGCCTGTCTGCTGGCTGCGGCGCAGCAGTCCGTCCCAGATGCGCCTTCTGCCACTCGCCCGCCGCAGACCACCAGCGGTGACGTTTTTTCCGGCACGGCACCCGCGCCGCCGGCAGAACAACCGGCTACTAGCGAGCCTGCCGGGCAGCCGTCTGCTTCTCAGCCTGCCACGACGCCCGGCAAGCCGCCGGCTGCACCGCCCTCGTCCACAGCCGAAAGCAACAGCCGTGAAGAGCTGGGCACCATCGTCGTCAACGTGACCCAGGTGATCGTGCCGGTCACGGTGAAGGACCCGTCCGGCCGCCTGGTGGATGGCCTGCTGCGCCGCGACTTCCGCATCCTGGAAAACGGCGAAGAGCAGCCGATCAGTTTCTTCAGCAGCGATCCGTTTCCGCTCTCCGCCGCGGTTGTGTTGGACCTGGGCATGTCGGACCTGACCATGCGCAAGGTGAACAAGACTTACTCCAGCCTGGCCGGCGCTTTCAGCCAGTTCGATGAGATTGCGCTTTACACCTACGGGAATTCGGTGGAACGCCGCCTGGACTGGAGCGGCCTGAACGAGCGCTTCACCGCCGAGATGAAACGGCAGGATTACAAGGGCCGCGCGGGAGGAGTGCCCGTGCTGACCGGACCGCTGGCTTCGGGGCCCTCCGTGAATGGCCGCCCGTTTGATCCGGGGACGCCGACGGTGCGCACCGCTCGGCGCGAGTCCAAGGTGCTCAATGACGCCATCCTGGCTGCAGCGCTCGATCTCTCCAACCGCGCGCGCACCCGCCGCAAGATCATCTTTGTGATCGGCGACGGCAAAGAGGAAGGCTCCACTGCCAGCTACAGCGAAGTGCTCAAGGTGCTGCTGTCGAATGAGATCACCGTATACGCCGTGGGCGTGGACTCGGCTGCGACTCCGATTTACGGGCAGCTCTCCACGGTTTCCATCCCCGGCTTCGGGAAGAGCAATATCCTGCCCAAATATGCCTCGGCAACCGGCGGCGACGTCATCCCGGAGTTCAGCCGCGAGGCCATCGAGGCCGCCTACTCCCGCATCACGCTCACCGCCCGCAATCAGTACACCCTGGGCTACCTGACGCGGGCCACCAGGGCCAGCGACTACCGTGAGATCGAAGTGCTGGTCCGCCGGGCCAACGTGCGGGTCCACGCCCGCGACGGCTATTACCCGCTGCCGCTCGGCCATCCTTCGACCACGGCGCAGCCGGAGTAAACCGAATCTCTACCTTGGCGCCGAACTGCGTGGCGCGAACGTAAGCACCATCCAGCGCCATCCACCCGGTTGTTCTACTACTTTCGTTACCCCGGACGGGTCCGCATTGGGCTGCGAAATCGGGCGCCTCCGGTTACAATCTTCGTAAGACCCCGGCTTCGTGTGATATAAGAGCGTGTTTCCGCCAGCGGTCGGAAAACTCCCTTCGTGTGGCCCAGCCCCCGCGCATGCCACGCGATCCGATTTGAGGAAAGTCTTGAGCTTCATTAACTTCGCGGCCCGCGAAATCAACTGCAAAATCGTCTACTATGGCGCCGGTTTGGGCGGCAAGACCACCAATCTGCAGGTGGTCTACGACAAGACCACCGACAAGCAGAAGGGCAAGATGATCTCGCTGGCCACGGAAACCGACCGCACGCTGTTCTTCGACTTTCTGCCGCTCGACTTGGGCACGGTGCGCGGCTTCAAGACCCGCTTCCATCTCTACACCGTTCCCGGACAGGTGTTCTACGACGCCAGCCGCAAGCTCATCCTGCGGGGCGTGGACGGCGTGGTGTTCGTGGCCGATTCCCAGGAAGAGCGCATGGATGCCAACATCGAAGCTCTCGACAACCTGCACGACAACTTGAAAGAGCACGGCTACGACTTCCTGAAGGTGCCGTACGTCCTGCAGCTCAACAAGCGCGACCTGCCCACCGCCCTGCCCGTGGACGCGCTCAAGAAGGAACTGGTAAAGAAGGGCGAGCCCGTCTTTGAGGCCGTCGCCTACACCGGCGTGGGGGTGTTTGAGACCTTGCGCGAGGTGGCCCGCCAGGTGCTGGTCGAGTTGAAGAAGGGATAGCTCGCCGGCGCACTTTCCCCCTCTGTTTTCCTGTCCGCGGATTCCTCGAGTGGCATCTCAATAACTGGAATGGCTAACGGCCAGGCTTAGTAGTTTCTGTGCTACTGAGCGAACGCCCTAATTAAGTATTTGAAAAATATTATCTGATTCGTTAAGCTTCTCGGCGCTCTAGTTTCCCCCCGAGATACTCCATCCCCAGGAGTGGCTTGTGACCAGGCCCATGCGTTGGGCTCTTGCCGTTGCGTT
>JBOGLL010000327.1:0-6130 GCA_050746065.1 Terriglobales bacterium
ACATTGACGTGCCGTTACAGCACGCGTCGCCTTCGGTGCTGAAGCGCATGCAGCGCGGCGCCGGGGCAGAAATCTTCCTGCGTTCGATCGAAAAGATGCGCCACGCCGTCCCGAAGCTGACGCTGCGTACTTCGTTCATCACCGGGTTTCCGGGCGAGACGGAGCGCGAGTTCGAGGAGCTTTGCGACTTCGTGTGCGCGGCCGAATTTGACTGGATGGGTGTGTTCGGATACTCCGACGAAGAAGCCTCCAGGGCGCACGGCCTGGAAGCAAAAGTCGCCCCGCGCGACGTGGAACGGCGGCGGCGCAAACTGATGGAGTTGCAGCGCAGGCTCAGCCGCCGCAAGCGGAAGGCGCTGGTGGGCCGCGAGTTCGACCTGCTGCTGGAAGGCGAGTCCGAAGAAAGTGACCTGCTGTGGGAGGGGCGCACGGAAATGCATGCGCCGGAAATCGACGGCAAGGTGTTCGTGACCGACTTCGGACCGCACGAGAGCGTGGCGCCCGGCAGATTCTACCGCTGCGAAATCACCGAGGCTCACGATTACGATCTGGTGGCGCGGCTGGTTTAAGGTTCCGGCAAGCCATGGGCAAGCGTCTGCGCAAGCTTCGTTGCCCCACCTGCAGGCAAACGGTGCTGCGCACGGACGCGGAGTTTCCTTTCTGCAGCGAGCGCTGCCGCCTGATTGATCTGGGCAGATGGGCGAGCGGCGCTTACGTGGTCTCGACTCCGGTTTTCGATCCTGATGCCGAAAGCGAGGGCATGTCCTCACCGCCTTCCGAAGATGCCAGCCAACGCCGCAAGTCCTGATGCCGTGAGCGCGCACGCCGCAGTCCCCATTGAGCAGCGCACGCGCTGGGCGTGGCTCGCGGCCACGGGCCTGGGCATCGGCCATCTCAAGCCGCCCGGGACCTGGGCTTCGACGGCCACCGTGGTGCTGTGGTGGCTGGCGGTGCGCACCATGCCGGCCGCGTGGTTGATTCCTGCGGGCATCGCGGCTGCGGGCGCTGTGGTTCTGGTCGGAATCCCTGCCGCCACCATCGTGGCGCGAGAGAGCGGACGGAAAGATCCGCAAGTCGTCGTGGTGGATGAAATCGCCGGACAACTTATCTCGCTGATCGGCGTTGTAGCATCTTGGAAGGCATTTCTCGCCGGCTTGGTTCTGTTTCGCATCTTCGACATCCTGAAGCCGCCGCCGGTGCGCAGGCTGGAGCGAGTTCCAGGGGGCGCGGGCATCGTGCTCGACGACCTGATGGCCGGCGTCTACGCGCGTCTGGCGCTGGCGGCTTTGTTCTACTTCGGCTTGCTAACATAGACTGAGAGGACGGGTTAAGAACCCGTGCCCACACACGCATGGGAATCTCCGACCGCATCTTGGGAAGAAAGAACGTCAACGGCAAGCCGCAGATTGACGCTCTGCTGCCCGCCGCTGCGCTGCCCGGAGGCGAAGTTCGTATTGTGGGCAGCGGCCTGAAACCGCCGGAGCTGGCACGCCCCAGCGTGCTCTTCGGAGAGCTGGAAGGCTCGGTGGTGGTGAGCTCCGACGATTTCGTGATCGCCCGCGTCCCCGAGGGCGCGACCTCAGGACCGGTGGTGGTTTCAACCAACGGGCAAAGCAGCAATCCCCAGGTCTTGCAGGTGGCGTTTCCGGTGGCGGAGAACCTGCATCCGGTGGCCAATCCGGCGATCGATGCGGAGGGCAATATCTTCGCCACATTCTCGGGATCGCGCGGGCAGAAAGTGCCGGTGGCCATCTACCGCATCGACACCAGCTACGCGGTGAAGCCCTTCGTCACCGACATGATGAACGCCACCGGCATCGCCTTCGACCGCGAAGGGCACATGTACGTTAGCTCGCGTCACGATGGCACCGTGTATCGGGTGGCGGCGAACGGCACCATGACCACGTTCGCCGAAGGCATGGGCATCGCCACCGGGCTGGCATTCGATCGCGATCAGAATCTGTACGTGGGCGACCGCAGCGGCACCATCTTCAAAATCGCGCCCGACCGTCAGATTTTTGTGTTTGCAACCCTGGAGCCGTCGATCGCCGCCTACCATCTGGCCTTCGCCGCGGATGGTTCGCTCTACGTCGCCGGCCCGACCACTTCCAGCTTCGACTGCGTGTATCGCGTGGACACGAAGGGCATGGTCTCGGTGTTCTATCGCGGCCTGGGACGGCCGCAGGGTCTGGCCTTCGACCGCGACGGCAACCTCTACGTCGCTGCATCGCTCGGGGGACGCCGCGGCCTGGTCCGCATCACGCCAAGTGGCGAGGCCTCGATTGCGGTGGCGGGTTACGGGCTGGTGGGCTTGGCGTTTGCGCCCGGAGGCTCCGTCATCCTGGCAACCACCAGCGCTATCCATCACCTGGCGATGGGAGTTCACGGCAAGCCGCTGCTCGATTGAATCCTCTTTCATGGAATCATTGAGCGATTGAATCATTGAATGATTTGATGCCCACAACGTGAAGCGGGAGCGTAGACGGTCACCCCAATGATTCAATGACTCAATGATTCAATCCCTTCATGGCTAGCGCCGAAATCATCGCCGTCGGTTCTGAGTTGCTGACCCCCTTCCGCCAGGACACCAATTCCCTCCTCCTCACGCGCCACCTGAACCAACTCGGCGTTGAGGTTGTGTTCAAGACCATCGTGGGCGACCGGCGCGAGCACATTGAGTCCGCAGTGCGGTTGGCGCTGGGACGCGCCGACGTGGTGGTGCTGATGGGCGGGCTCGGGCCCACCGAGGACGATTTGACGCGCGAGTCGGTGGCGGCCGCGCTAGGACGGGGACTGAAGCGCGATTCCCGCATCCTGGGTGACCTCTATGCGCGCTTTGCGGCGCGCCGCATGAAGATGCCGGAAAACAACGCGCGCCAGGCTGACGTGATTGCCGGCGCCGTCGCCCTTCCCAATGCCAACGGGTCTGCGCCCGGCCAGTGGGTGGAAGGTACGTGGGAGGACAAGGAGCGGGTGGTCATCCTGCTGCCAGGCCCTCCCAACGAACTGCAGCCCATGTTCGAGGAGCAATGCGTCGAGCGGCTGCGCCTCACGCTGCCCGCGGAGTTCCTGTTCACGCGTGTGCTCAGGATTTCCATGATCCCGGAATCGCAGCTCGACGCGCGCGTGGCTCCCATCTACACCAAGGCGCGCAGCGTTGAGACCACCATCCTGGCCGCGCCCGGTGAGTGTCAGCTTCACTTGCGGGCGCGGGGTCGATCGCTCGAGGAGGCCCAGGGGCGGGTGGACGACCTGGCGGAAAAACTGGAAGACGAGCTGGATGAGCTGGTCTATTCCCGCGAAGGCGAGTCGCTGGAGCAAGTCGTTGGCTATTACCTCCAGATGCGCAACGCCACTATCGCCGTGGCGGAATCGTGCACCGGCGGGCTGGTGGGCCAGCGGCTCACCTCGCTCAGCGGCAGTTCGCATTTCTTCCTGGGCGGAGTGATCGTGTACAGCAACGATCTCAAGACGTCGCTCGCCGACGTGCCTCCGCTGCTCATCGCGGAACACGGTGCGGTGAGCCGAGAAGTGGCCATCGCCCTGGCTGAAGGCATCCGCCGCCGGACCAAGGCCACGCTCGGGCTGGCGGTTACCGGCATTGCCGGACCGACCGGCGGGAGCGAGGAAAAGCCGGTCGGGCTGGTGTATCACGCGCTGGCCGATGGCAAGAAGACGGAAGTGGCGGAGCGCCGCTTTTTCGGCGACCGCGAACGCATCCGCTTCTGGGCCAGCCAGCAGGCACTGGACATGGTGAGAAGGAAAATGATGTAGGAGAAGTCGGCAGTCGTTAGTCGTTAGTCGTTTACGGCGGCCGCCGCAATCGGCAATCTGCAATCATCAGGCTGCAATGGACTATGCGACTCTTCGTTGCTCTCGACATTGACCCTGCGATCCTGGAACGCATTGCGCTGTTTCTGGAGGGCGTGCGTGGATTCGCGCCGGACGCGCGCTGGGCGCGGACCGAGTCGCTGCACATTACCCTGAAGTTCATCGGGGAAATCCACCAGGAGCGCCTGGACGAGCTGCGTGACGCACTCGGGCAAATACGCGGCGAAGCCACCGAGATTCGCTTCCGCGGCGCCGGCTTTTTCCCCACAGCCAGATCGGCGCGCGTGTTCTGGATCGGCGTCCAGGCAGACGGCCGCCTGGCAGAGCTGGCACGCGCCGTGGAGGAGGCGCTCGAACCGCTGGGCGTGGAGCGCGAACAGCGTGCGTTCTCTCCGCACCTGACGCTGGCGCGTACCGGATCGGGACGGCCGGCGCGCGGCGCTGACGACCGCAACAACCCCACCTTCCGGCGGCTGCAGGATCGGCTCGCGGCCATGCCCGACCCCGATTTTGGCGCCATCACTCCGACTGAATTCTCGCTCTACCAGAGCAAGCTCTCCCCCAAGGGCGCTCAGTACACCAAACTCACGGGCTTTCCGCTGGGCTGGGCGGAGAAGCTCTAGACGTTGCAAGCAACGTCTCTACCGCGCAGCCATGAACCTCCTACAGAATCCTGTAGAGACGCAGCTTGCTGCGTCTCCCGCCGTGCTTTCCTCGCACGCCCGTCTGTGATATCTACGGAACGCGATGCCGCCCCTTGCCACCGTGGCCCTGGTCTCTTACCTGCTGGGATCAATTCCCTTCGGGTACATCCTGGTGCGGATGTTTCGGGGAGAGGACATCCGCCAGAGTGGTAGCGGCAACATCGGAGCCACCAACGTCGCACGCCAAGCGCCGTTGCTGGGCCTGGTGACGCTGGCACTGGACGGCGGCAAGGGCTTCCTGGCGGTGACGCTTGCCAGCAGGATGGGGGGTGACCCTTCGCTGGCCGCGCTGTGCGCTGTGGTCGGCCACATCTTTTCCGTGTGGCTGCGCTTCCGCGGCGGCAAAGGGGTCGCCACCGCGATCGGAAGTTATGCGGCGCTTTCCCCGGACGTGACCACGATCTGCCTTGTTATCTTCGTATTGTTTCTGGGCTCGTTTCGTTTCGTGTCTCTGGCTTCCTGTACGGCCATCGCCCTGTTTCCCTTGATTGCGTACCTCCTATATGGCAATCAGCTCCCAACTCTCTAATAAGGTCTTTCTGCTGCGGCGGCGGTACTCATCGTGGCGAAGCACGGCGGCAACCTCGAGCGCATACTGGCCGGCACCGAACCTCGTTTCGGGTTGAAACGTAAATGAGCCCCGTCGCCATCGTCGGAGCAGGCGCTTGGGGAACGGCGCTAGCCATCGCACGCGCCCGCAAAGACGGGTCGGAAGTCCGTCTGTGGGCGTTTGAAACCGAAGTCTGCGACTCCATCAATCAGCGCCACGTGAACGAGCTGTATCTGCCGGGTATGCCGATTCCCGAATCCGTGCGCGCGACCAGCAGTCTTTCCGAGGCAGTTACTGTTGCAGAAATCGTGGTCAGCGCAATGCCCTCGCCTCATGTGCGGCGAGTGTTCACGCAAATGGCGGGGCTGCTGCCTCCTGAAGCGCTGATCGTGAGCGCGACCAAGGGCATCGAAGAAGGCACGCTGCTGCGCATGACGGAAGTCGCCGGCGAAGTGCTGCGCGCGGCGCGTCCGGCCAGCGAGCCGCGGATCGGCGCGCTGAGCGGACCGTCGTTCGCCAAGGAAGTAGCGCGGGGCGATCCTACGGCGGTGACGGTTGCGTCGCGCGATGCGGAGCTGGCTTCGCGGATCCAGCGCGAGTTTTCCGATTCCAACCTGCGCATCTACACCAACGACGACGTGGTGGGGGTGGAGCTGGGAGGCGCCCTGAAGAACGTGATCGCCATCGCCGCAGGCGTTTGCGATGGACTGGGTCTCGGTCACAACACCATCGCGGCCCTGATCACGCGGGGGCTGGCTGAGATCACCCGGCTGGCCGTAGCCTGCGGCGGACGCCGCGAGACCATGTCCGGACTTGCCGGTATGGGCGATCTGGTGCTCACCTGCACGGGAGGTCTGTCGCGCAATCGCACCGTGGGCGTGGAGTTGGGCCGCGGCCGGAAGCTCGAGGAGATCCTCGCAGGCATGCACGGCGCGGTGGCCGAAGGTATCTTCACCATCCAGGCGGCGCTGGGGCTGGCGAAGAAGCACGGCGTGGAGATGCCCATCAGCCAGCAGATGGACCTGATCCTGCACCAAGGTAAGTC
>JBOGLL010000328.1:0-2748 GCA_050746065.1 Terriglobales bacterium
GCGCCGCACAATGAGCCACACGTTACGCATCGCTGTGCCTCACGGCATCAATGAAGATCTGCTCCAGAGAAGGCTCGACCAGCTCGAAGCGGCTCACCCGCGCGCCTCCCGCCGCCACCCGCCGCAGCAGTTCCTGAGGGTCAGCTCCGGGCTTCAAGCGCACCTCGGCGTAATTGCCGTAGTTGTTGAAGGATTCCACGAATCCGTTGCCCTCGAGGAACCTGCCGTCGCCTTCGTAGCTGATCTGCACCGCATTCTTGCCGTGCGCCGCCTTGATCTGCTTCAGCTCGCCTTGCAGCACCGCGCGGCCGCGGTTCACCAGGCAGATGGAATCGCACAATTTCTCCACCTGGTCCATACGGTGGGTGGAGAACAGCACCGTCTTGCCCGCTGCCTTCAGGTCGAGGATCGCGTCTTTGAGCAGCGACGTGTTCACCGGGTCCATGCCGGCGAAAGGCTCGTCGAGGATGACGAAGTCGGGATCGTGCAGCAGCGCGGCGATGAACTGCACCTTCTGCTGCATGCCCTTGGACAGCTCTTCCACTTTGTGCGGCATCCATTCGGCAAGGGCCAGGCGTTCGCACCAGTCGGTAGCCCGGCGGTCCGCCTGCAGTCTGTCCAGGCCGTGGAGTTGCGCCAGATACACCAGGTGGTCGCGGATTTCCATCTTCTTGTAGAGTCCGCGTTCTTCCGGCAGGTAGCCGACGCGTCGAAGTTGACCGCGTTCGAAGGGCTCGCCGAACAGCCGCACTTCACCTGAGTCCGGCACCAGGATTCCCAGGATCATGCGCAGCGTGGTGGTCTTGCCCGCACCGTTCGGCCCCAAGAGGCCGAAGATGCTGCCCGGTTCGATGCTGAGCGAAAGCTCTTCCACGGCCACGAAGTGGTCAAAGCTCTTGCGCACGCGGTCGAGGGCTACGGTCGCCATCAAAAATCAAGTGTACGCCAGGCGTGACGAAGGTGCGGCGGGCCACCGGCCGCGCTAGGAGATTCCCAGGTAATCGTCGATCCAGCGGCGCACGGCCAGACGCCGCTCATCGGTGGGTTCGAAACGAATGCCAGCCAGATCGGGGGCGCGCAGCCAGCAGACGGTTGCTCCCACCTTCACCTGCTGGCTGTCGGGGAGGGTAAAGGAGACGTCGAGCACTTGCCCGACTTTGAGCTTCTGTTCCACGTTGAGTGACATACCGCCGGCGCTGACCTCTTGCGTGGCCGCCTTGAAGCGCCTTCCTTCATAATCGAGGTTCAGCTCCAGCAGGATGGGCACGCGTACATAGATGCGCAGTTCGTTGATCACCAGCAGGCGCGTGGCGCGCACCACTTTGAGCGTGGCCTGGCGCTCCAGCGGGTCCTGCAGCACGGCGTTGATGCAGTATTTGGAAAAGCGCAGCGTGTCCTTGGTGGCGCTGCTGATTCCGTAGACCACCACTCGCCGGTTAGAGGGAGAGGTACGCGCCGCCTGGAGCAGGGCTTCGGCGGAGTCGTTCAGGCGCAGCGCCATAGCCTCAAATTTCTGCCGTTGCAGACGCTGGGCGACGTCGCCTTCGAGCGGCGCGGTCTGGATGCCGAACTGCTTGAAACAATCGCGCAGGATGGCAGTCGATGGCTCATCCAGTTCCACCAGGGCCACTGTGGCCACGGCTTTTTTGGCGGCGGCGGCGGGAGTGGTGGCGTTGGCGCTCATGCGGTATGGGGCCGGGACAGCGGGCCGGGTAGGCATTGTTTCGCGTCGCACTGTTTTTGGCAAGTGGGCTGCGTGTGCGGAAGCGGGCCAGCGGCCCGTGCCTTACGCCCAGGCTGATACCATCTCTCTCGCCATGCCCACGGGCACTCCCAACCCGCTACCCTTTGCCGACGCCCGCCGCGTGGTCGAAGAGAAGGCCCGCGAACTGCATGCGAAAACCGAAGAGGTGGTTCCGCTGCTCGATGCATGCGGGCGCGTGCTTGCTGAAACCATCTCTGCCGACCGCGACTTCCCGCCTTTCGCCCGCGCCACGCGCGACGGATATGCCGTCCGCTCGGCGGACCTGACATCGTTGCCCGCGCGACTGGCCGTAGTCGCCGAAGTACGTGCCGGCGCCGTGCTGCCCGCAGGTGCGGCGCCGGTGACCGCGGGACAAGCGGTCGAGATCATGACCGGTGCTCCTGTGCCCGCAGGGACCGACGCGGTGGTCATGGTGGAGTACACCACACGCACCGGCAAAGCTGTGGAGATTACGCGCGCAGTGAAGTCCGCCGAGAACGTAGTAGCTGCCGGCAGTGAAGCCCGCACCGGCGACGTGCTGCTCGTGCCCGGAACTCGCCTCGGCCCGGCGCAAATCGCAGTAGCCGCAGCCGCCGGCCGCAGCGAACTGCGAGTACACAAGCGTCCGCGCGTCGCGGTGCTGGCCACCGGCGACGAACTGGTGGAGGTCACCGCCCGGCCCGGTCCCAGCCAGATACGCAACTCCAACAGCTACTCGCTGGCCGCACAGGTGCGCGCCGCGGGCGGCGAGCCCGTCATCCTCCCCGTTGCTCCCGACGAAAAAACCGCGCTGCGTCGCTTGCTCGAGCAAGGGCTGAGCGCCGATCTGTTGCTTATCTCCGGCGGCGTCTCCGTAGGCAAGTACGATCTGGTGGAGCAGGTGCTGGCCGAGTTCCAGGCGGAGTTCTTTTTCACCGGAGCCCTCATTCAGCCCGGACGGCCGGTAGTGTTTGGTGTAGCCCGGCCGCCCTCGGCCGGGCCGAGCTTCAGAGAGGCCACGAGCC
>JBOGLL010000329.1:0-2702 GCA_050746065.1 Terriglobales bacterium
GTGACGCGCAATGCCGCCGGACTGAGCTGCGCCAAACGCTCGCAGGCGTCGTGCACCAGGTTCTCGACGTCGTCGGCAGCGGCCACACCGTTCGCCAAACCGAGCGCCGCGGCTTCTGGGCCTGAAAGCTTGCGTCCGGTCAGGATCAGTTCGGTCGCGCGTTTCTGCCCGACGAGTGCGGCCAGCGCCACCGCCGCTACCGGCGGAAAGCATCCCAACTTGATCTCGGGAAACTGCCAGGTGGCATCATCGGACGTGTAAACCATGTCGCAGACCATAGCCAGCTCGGCTCCGCCGCCCAGGCAGTTGCCACGCACGCAAGCGATTGTTACCTTGCGCGATGCGACGATTGCGCGAATCACAGCGTGGAACTTCGCCAGCATGTCGCGCACCTTGCCGGGAGTGTGCGCGCCCACATCCACGCCCGCGGAGAAGACGTTGTCCGATCCGGCGATGGTCAGAGTGACCACGTCGCTTCGCGACTCAATCTCCGCCAGCGCCGCAGCCAGCTCGTCCATCATCGTGAGATCAATGACATTCTGCGGCGGATGGGCCAGCGTGATGCGGGCGTGCGGACCTTCCTGCTCGACCCGTATTTTCGTGTAGGGCGCCAATTCCTTGTTTCAACGCAGAGACCGCAGAGATCGCCGAGAAATCAGAAGGAAGACCACAACACCGCTTCCTCTGGAAGCCAGATTTCCTTTGCACTCTCCGCGCGCTCGGCGGTGAATCCTATTTCGTCCAGAACCCTTTCTTGTCGTACTCCCGAATGGCCGTGAGTTCCGCTGCCGTCGGCTCGGGCGTGGTTTCGACGCGCTCGGCAACTCGGAGCGCCCAGCCGGTGTTGGCCACAACGTCATCCACATTCACGCCGGGATGAACCGAGGCCAGATAAGCCTCGCCATCGTGCGCGGCCGAGGGCGGCCGCCCTACATCCCCAAAACGCAGCACCGCTTTGCTGGTGATGGCCGCTGACGGTCCGCCGCGCGGCAGTCCCACGCGCTCGCGCCATCCTTTACCGTCGCCGTAACCAGGACTCGTCACATAGGAAGCGCGCTCGGGCAGGCGCCGCTTATCGTGCTCCAGCAGGACGACGAAGCGCTTGGCCAGCGAAGCGATGTCGCAGGCGCCGCCCGAGCCGGGGAGGCGGACGATGCCGTCCTTGCCGGTGACGCGCGTCGAGTTCAGGTTGCCGAAGCGGTCCACTTCGGCCGCGCCCAGGAAGCCCAGGTCCACGCGCCCCGACTGCAGCAGCGCCATCACGCTGAGCATGTCGAGGCATTGCGTCGCGCCCAGGATGTTGGGCGGATCGGCCATGGTATAGATGAGTTCTGCCGCCGGTGTTGCGCGCACCACTCCATTCTCGAACAGGCCGACGGCGCGCGGCGCGTGCGTCTTCTTGGCCACCACGAAGGCGATCAGCGGCAGCCGCATGCCTACGAAGACCACTTCCCGGTCACGGATCTCGCGCGCCGCCGCACACACCATGAGCTCGGAGAGCGTGTAGATCCGAGTTGCTGCGGCGGCTGCTGTGGTATCGGTAGTGGCCACGGATTCGTTCATTTCGAACCCCAGACGCTTCAGAGGGTAGGGGTTCCTCGACTCATGCTCGGTCGTCTGCGACTCCTTCGCCCTCGCTCGGAATGACAGAAACACTCTGCGGTTCCGCGTCTCTGCGTTGAAGTCCTACGCGTTGATCGCCGCTTTGCGCGTTTCCCCGATGGTCTCCAGCGGATCGCGCGCACCCGTCTTGGGAACGATCCACTTTTTCTCCGAAGCCAGGATATCGAGCAGCAGCTTCTTGTCCTCCGGCTGCGGCAGCCATTGCGTAAGCTGTTCGGCGTACTCTTTGTCTTCCACTGGCTCACCGGTTTGCGGATGGAACTTCTGCTCCGCCCATTTGCCGATCGCGCGGTTGAACTTGATGTCCGGGCAATACAGTTTCGATTCGCCCGGTTTGAGATTGTTGTTGAAGCGCGCGATGAGCCCCGCCACCTCGTCGCGGTAGAGGTTGCGGTTGTAGTCGTTCAGGTCGTCAAGCTGTGCTTCGGTCGCGTTCTTGGGCTCGTCGTACCGGCCCTTGATGCCCCACACATACGCCCAGTGCGCCGACGACGAATGGTCGGTGCCGAACAGGTCGTACGACTCCGAGATCCATTTGTTCAGATAGCGCTGGATGAGCCACGCGGGGACGACGCCCGCTTCCACCACACGGCGCAAGCCGTCGTTGCCCGTGCCCATGTGGAAGGCCTCTTCCTTGAGCATGTAGGACATCGAACGGCCGAGCGGCGCGAAACCCGAGTACTTCAGCATCTGGAGCTGGAACTTGCCGTCGCGGTCCACGAAGTCGGTGTAGGCGAAGAAGTCCATCCAGTTGTCCACGTTCTCGTTGAAGGCGTTGAGCAGGCGCCGGTTCTCGAAGGCGCGGCGCTCCAGCATCTTCTGCGCTTCCACTTTGCCGGTCTGCCCGAAGTGCTCGATGAGCAGGGCGCACATCTGCCAGCCGTGGCGCATCTCTTCGATCATCACGCGGGTGATGGCGCGACGGTCATAGTCGGTGGGCGCGGTCTCGAACAGGAAGCGCTGCTGCTCCACGCTGGCGAACTCGGTGTCGCCCTGGTAGACGATCATGTTCATCAGGGCGTCGCGCATGTTCTGCGTGGGCATCTGGCGCAGGTTCTCCCACTTCGGCCGTCCTTTGT
>JBOGLL010000330.1:0-5449 GCA_050746065.1 Terriglobales bacterium
ATTTCGGTACGCCCTCCGATGCCCGCGTCCAGGCTTTTCAGCAAGCGCTGATGAGCGCGGGAGTGCCCGCGTTCGTGCGCCGTCCCCGCGGCCGCGACATCTTTGCGGCGTGCGGGCAACTCAAACGAACCATGTAGCCCCAGCCGCCCTCGGCTGGGGTGCGGGCGAAGCCCGCATTCGGTAGCTAGCATTTGGCGCTTGGCATTTGGCCACGCCGGTCCATCCATGGCTAAATGCCAATTGCCAACTGCCAAGTGCCTTGAAACCCGAAACCCGAAACTCGAAACTGCTCCTTCGTCCCTTCCATCCCGCTGATCTCGACACGCTCTGGCGGATCGATCAGGAATGTTTCCCTTCCGGCATCGCCTACTCGCGCGCGGAACTGGCGCACTACGTGAAGCAGAGCGGCGCGATCACTGTGGTCGGCGAAAAGGACGGCGCCATTGCCGGCTACGTGGTGGCCGAATCGCACAAGCGCCAGGGTCACATCGTCACCATCGATGTCCTGCCCGCGGCGCGACGAAGCGGCCTGGGCTCCCAGCTTATGGCCGCCGCCGAAGAACATCTGCGGGCCGCAGGTTGCAGCAGCGTTTCCCTGGAGACTGCGGTTGACAACCACGGCGCTCTGGCTTTCTATAAGCGCCACGGGTATTCGGTGGTGGGAACGATCCCCCGCTACTACCAGGGCACACTCGATGCCCTGCGCATGGAGAAACTACTCAAGAGCCAGGAGCAAAGAGCTAAAGGCTAAAAGCTAAAGGCTAAAAGCTAAAGGCTAAGAGCTAAAGTGAAACCCTTGCGCAATCTTCGTTACGTCCTGGCCGCCCTCGGCGCTCTGGTGGTGGTGGGCACGCTGGGCTTCCACTTCATCGAAGGATGGTCGCTGTTCGACGGCCTGTACATGGTGGCCACCACGCTGACCACGGTGGGCTACAAGGAAGTGCACGACCTCTCGCCCGCCGGCCGCGTGTTCAATCTTTTCCTGATCGCCACCGGAGTCTGCCTGGCGTTTCTGGGCATCGGGTTCCTTACCCAGTCTTTGCTAGAATTCGAGCTCGGCAGGTTCATGGGGAGGCGCAGGATGGAACGCGAGATCGGGCGGCTCTCCGACCACTACATCATCTGCGGGGCCGGCCGCGTGGGCCGCAGCGTAGCCCGCGAACTCAGCGCCCGCCCTACCCCTTTCGTCGTCATCGAGAACAATCCTGGCAAGGCGGAGCGCTGCCCCGACTGGCCGGTGCTGGTCGCCGACGCCACCCACGACGACGTCCTGCGGCAGGCGCGCGTCGAGCATGCCAAGGGACTGGTGGCCGCGGCGACTTCCGACGCTACCAACATCTTCATCGTGCTCACCGCGCGCAGCCTCAATCCCAAGCTGAAGATCATCGCGCGCGCCAGCGAGGAAGGCTCGGAAAAACATCTGAAGACCGCGGGCGCGGATTCCGTGATCTCGCCCTACCAGTTCGCCGGACACCGCATCGCGCAGACCTTCCTGCGGCCCAACGTCCTCGACTTCCTCGACATCGCCACCGGACGAGACGATAAGCTGGAAGTCGAGATCGAGGAGGTCTACGTGGGCGCCGACTCGCCGCTCGCCGGTGTGACCATCGGCGAATCCATGATCCACAAGAAAATGCGGGTCATAGTCCTGGCCATCAAGCGGGATGGCACGCACATGCGCTTTAATCCCGCCGCTACGGACCTCATCCAGGGCGGCGATTACCTCATCGCGGTCGGCGAAGCCGACAACCTGCGCCAGCTCGAGCACGCCGCCGCCGCCCGCCGATGAAGATCGTTACCGCGGCGGAGATGCGTGAGATCGACCGTCTCACGACGGAGAAGTACGGCGTTCCATCACTCACGCTCATGGAAAACGCCGGCTCCGCGGTGTCCGAGTTTGTCCTCCAGGAATATCCCGAAGCGCAGCGCATCGGTGTGATCTGCGGCAAGGGCAACAACGGCGGCGACGGCTTCGTCGCGGCCCGCAAGCTGCACGTAGCGGGAAAGACCGTGAAAGTCCTGCTGCTCGCCGATCCTTCCGAACTCAAGGGCGACGCCGCGGAGATGTATAAGAAGCTGCCGATGAAGGCAGTGATTGCACGGAATCAAGATGAGCTCAAGACGGACGCAGCGAGCGACGTCTTCAACGCTGATCTGCTGGTGGATGCCATGCTGGGAAGCGGGTTCAAGCCGCCCGTTGTCGGGTTCTATGAGTCGATCCTTAAGAACTTGTGGTTGTTTGAACAGCCGATTGTTGCCATTGATGTTCCCTCTGGTGCGGACTCGGATGCCATGGACTTTACTTCGGGCGTGCACGCTCGGGCATCAGCCGTCGTTACCTTCACCGCCCCGCGTCCTGCCCATGTGTTCGATTGGTCGTTAACAGGAGGACCAATTGTGCTTGCCTCGATCGGCTCACCTCCCCAGGCACTAGTCTCAGGGCTCGGACTCGATGTTTCGACGCCTGCAGATTTCGAGCCTCTTCTTATCCGACGTCCTGCCGACGCCCATAAGGGCGACTTCGGCCATGTGCTCGTCATCGGAGGCTCGTTGGGCAAAGCCGGAGCCGCAGCCATGGCGGGCATGGCCGCGTTGCGCGCGGGCGCAGGTTTGGTCACGGTTGCGGTTCCGAGATCGGTGTTGCCCACGGTAGCGGGCTTTGCTCCAGAGCTGATGACCGAGCCGCTCGAGGAAGACAGCGGAGTCGTCTCCATGCGCGCGCTCGAGTACGGACGCCTGGAGAAACTCGCGGAAGGGAAGAACGTCATCGCGTTGGGACCGGGAATCTCCCGCCATCCCGAAGCCGCTGAGTTCGTGCGCACGGTGGTGGTGAAGTCGAAGCTGCCGCTGGTGCTCGACGCCGATGGACTGAACGCGTTCGAGGGTCGAGCGAGTGAATTGGACGGCAGCAAGCGTCCGTTGGTCGTGACTCCGCATCCGGGCGAGATGGCGAGGCTCACGGGACTCGCCACCGAAGCCGTGCAGAAGGACCGCATTGGCGTTGCGCGCAAGTTCGCCGCGGAACACAAATGCATGGTCGTGCTCAAAGGATGGCGAACGCTCATCGCGCAGCCCGATGGACCCGTCTGGGTGAACACCACGGGTAATGCCGGAATGGCAACGGGCGGAACCGGAGACGTGCTTACGGGAATGATCGCGTCGCTGCTGGCGCAGTATTCTGCCGAGGATCATGGCGTGCATCGTGTGCTTGCGGCGGTTCATTTGCACGGAATGGCAGGTGACCTGGCGCGCAACGAATTGGGCGAGCACTCCATGACCGCCACTGATCTGCTGCGCTTCATTCACGCAGCCTTTCGCCACATCCAGACGATGAAATGGCCACGGCCAGGAAAAGATCCCGTCCGCATTGTGGGCTGAGGCCATCAGGGCGCGGTCGTAAACCATCAAGTGGAAATCATCACCCACTCCGCCGACGAAACCATCGCTGTCGGGCGCAAGCTCGCTTCCGAGCTGGCTCCGCCGAAACTGGTCATCCTGCGGGGAGACCTGGGGGCAGGGAAGACCACGCTGATCAAAGGCGTCGTCGAAGGTTTCCGCGCGGCGTCAGTGGATGATGTTACGAGTCCCACGTTCACCCTGGTGCATGAATATCGTTCACCGGAAGCCGATATCTACCACATCGATCTTTACCGCGTGGACACGCTCCGCGAACTCGAGACCATCGGCATCGACGACCTACACGGTCCGCGCAGCGTCCTGCTCATCGAGTGGGGCGAAAAGTTCGAGCGCTTCCGGCGAGAGAAAGATGTGGAGATCGTAATCGAGCGCGTGGGAGAGAACGAGCGAAGGATACGAATTGGTAATTTGTAATTGGTGATTTGTAATTTGTCATTCGCGATTTGTGATTTGTGAATTTGTAGGCTGTGCACGAACCTCCGCACTTTCATAAATTACAAATCACAAATCACAAATTACCAGTCCCTCAGAACCCCATGATGTTGTATCCGCAGTCCACGTAGATCACTTCACCGGTAATCGCAGAGCTGGCGTCGGAGGCGAGAAACACGGCGGTATCGCCGACTTCGCTGGTTTCGACGTTACGTCCCAGAGGGGCGCGCTCGGCGTGCGATTTCATCATGTCACCCAGGCCTGAAATGCCGCGCGCGGCCAGCGTCTTGATGGGTCCCGCGGAAATCGCATTTACCCGCACGCGCTGTCTGCCCAGATCGTGCGCCAGGTAGCGGACGCTGGCTTCCAGCGCCGCCTTGGCCACGCCCATCACGTTGTAATGAGGCACGACTTTTTCGGATCCGTAATAAGTCAGTGTCATGATGCTGCCGCCCTCGGTCATCAGAGGCGCGGCGGCGCGCGTCACTGCGACCAGCGAATAAACGCTCACGTCGTGCGCAATTCGGAAGCCTTCGCGCGTGGTGTACATGTACTCGCGCTTCAATTCCTCGGCGGGAGCGAAGGCGACGCTGTGCACGAGGACGTGCAGCGTGCGGTAGCGCGACTTGAGGTCCGCGAAGAGACGGTCAATCTCGGCGTCGCTGGAGACATCGCACTGGAAGCCCTCCGCGCCCGGAAGTTCGGCAATCATGTCGCGACATTCCTGCGCCAGGCGCTCGTTCTGATACGTCACGGCGAGCTTGGCGCCGGCGGCGCTCAGCTTCTGGGCAATGGCCCAGGCGATGGAGCGCTTGTTGGCCACTCCGAAGACTACGGCGTTGCGTCCTGCAAGGCTGTTGGACATTGTTGCCTGTTGGGCTCCTCAGCTTTCTATGGCGGAAAAAGGAAAGTCAGGATATCAAGTTTCGAGTTTCGGGTTTCAAGTTTCGAGTTTCAAGTTGCAGATTTCAAGCGGGGCTTCCTGGAGGCAATGGATTGGGGCTGGCGGCGGGATGGCTCCTCGGTTGCGCTGTCGGCAGTCTCGGCTTCGATGCCGGTTTCGTGGTCGGCAGGGGAGGGAGGAGCGTCTACGGTTTCGCCGCCTTCGCCGAGCTTCCAGGGGTCGCGGCGGGCGCCGTTGCGGGTGTAGGGATTCTCTTCGGGAAGCTGGCGCACCATGTCGTCCTTGTGGATGCCGAGGTGGACACGCTTGAGGTTGAAGGCGGCGATCTGAAGGATGTAGGCGAGGATGCCGGCGCGCTTCTGGTCGAAGCGATCCTGGGCAACGGCGCGGGCCAGGTCGGTGAGAGCAAGCTGGATGGAGTCGGCATCCTCGAGGGGCGGGATGCCGAGTTCCACCGTGGGGCGGTTGACCTCGTAGTGGAAGTAGCAGAAGCGCCTCTGGCGCAGGGCCGGGGAGCCGCAACGGCGGCCGTCGGTCTTGATGTAGTGGCATTGGGGGACGTTGGGGTGAATCATGGTTTGCTCCTTGCGGTTAGTTCCCGGGTCTAGGGGGATACACCGGGTTCTTTGAAAACAAAGGGGTTAATGCCTCGATGTGAACGTAAGTGAATGAATTCAGGTGGGTTAGGTATGAGGC